>CAJPUA010000009.1 GCA_905373705.1 uncultured Schwartzia sp.
AGATGGGATTGAGTGCAGCCGCAGAATACGGGAAATCGATCCGAAGGCGAGAATCGTCATGATCAGCGCTATGCGGGACGCCGCGCTTATGCTCAAGGGGAGAGAAGCAGGGATCAGCTCGTTTTTGCAAAAGCCCGTTGCGCCAAACGAGCTGTTGGACGCGCTTACTTTCCTTTGCCAGGATCGCTTGGGGCACATCGGCGAGCTGAAAGAACTGTATGTGAAATCCTTTGCCAAAGTGCTGGAAAAAGGGTTGTTTAGTCTCGTCGGGGTGACGAGTACGGTCACGGTCGAAGTGGCGGAGGGGAATTATCTTGACGTCAACGGAATTGCGGTGATTATCGGTTTAACCGGCGCGCCGATGGGGCGGGCTATTGTTTATATGGATCGAGCGACAATGTGCCGATTCGCCGCCGCTATCTTAGGGAAAGACAGCGAGGACGAATTGGCGGAAGAAGAGGCCAGCGACGCTGTGGAAGAAGCGGCGAATATTATCATCGGCCGGGCGGCTTCGACGATTAACGATATGAAGGAGCGGGAAATGCGCATATCGCCTCCGGGGACGATTTGCGGCTCTTCCATTCGCATTGCCAATTTTAAGATGATGTCGTTTCAGGTCACTGCCCAGACGCGGCTGGGCGACATCTGCATGAATATCGGTTTTGCGGAGGGGGAGTAAGCGATGGATGCGAAATTGGTCAATCCCTTCATTGACGCTTTGGTTTCGGTATTGCCGCAGATGGGCTTTGAAGTTCCCCAGCGTTCCGGTATGAGCGTAAAAAATCAGACCTGCAAGAGTTTGGATGTATCGATTATCGTCGGCTTCACGAAAGGTCTGCGGGGCAATATCGTTTATAATATGTCAGAGGAAACAGCGAAATACATCGCTTCCAAGATGATGATGGGAATGCCGGTGGATGAGCTTAATGATATGGCGCAGAGTGCTCTGGCGGAGCTCTCCAATATGTTGACAGCGAATGCGGCGACGAATCTGACCGCGTTGGGCATGGAGGTCGATATTTCGACGCCGAGCCTTACCGTAGGCAAGGATTTTCAGATCAAGATCAGTAATTCACAGTATTTGGCAGTCAATATGGACCTGGGTGGGCCGATTTTGGAGCTGAATATCGCGGTGCAGTAAAGAAAGATGAGGCAGGCGGACTACGTTCAGCCTGCCTTTTGCGTGTCTTTGCCGCGGTGGGACGTGGATATAGTTTTTCTATTTGAGGTGGAGCAGGATGATGAAACTTTTTCTTATCCGTCACGGGCAGACGGAGTGGAACCGGCTGGGGAAATATCAAGGGCAGGCCGATATTGCCCTGTCGGAGGATGGTCTGCGGCAGGCGGAGCTTTTAGCGAAGGCGTTTCCGTCGGAGACACTGGACATTATCTACACCAGCGATTTGAAACGGGCGCTGATGACGGCGGAGTGCCTGGAGCGGCGCTATCATTGCCCTATATATCCTGACGCGGGGCTTCGCGAATTGAATTTCGGTGATTGGGAAGGATTGACTTATGAAGAGATTGCCACGCGTTGGCCGCAAGAAGTCGAAAACCTTTTCGGCGCCCCGGAAAAATTGCAGATTCCGAATGGCGAGACCTTTGCCGCCTTACAGGCGCGGGCGATGAAAAAACTTCAGGCGATCCGGACGAAAAATAAAGGAAAAAAAGTGGCGGTGGTCGCCCATGGCGCGATCGCCAAGACGATCCTGACAGCACTGCTGCATATTCCGCTTCATTACATCTGGGTGCTACGTCAGGACAATACGGCGGTCAATATCGTTCGTTTTGACGGCGACTATGTGTCGGTAGAACTGATTAACGGAACGGCGCATCTCGATAAGCCGTCGTTGGGCCTATAGTTTTTTCGTGACCATGCCTTTTTCGAATACCTGTTTATGGCCTTAAAGTATTGGACTTTGCCGTGGGCGTTGATTATAATGGGCCTATATATGGCGCAGGCTTTTAAGGAGGTATGAGTATGGCGCGGGACGTTTGGGTGCCGCGTTGCTCGCGGCGGGAATTTTTGCAGTCAATTTATTTGGTATGGAGGCGGCGGCCATGGAAAGACAAGAGACGCGTAAGGTGGAAAAGATCGTCCAGACGGCGGGAAGAGACAGGCTTGGAGATTTTGCGCCGGACTTTGCTCGCTACAATGACGATATTCTTTTTGGCGAGGTCTGGTCGCGCAATGATATTTTATCGCTGCATGATCGCAGCATCGTGACGATTTCCGCGTTGGTGGGGGCGGGCGTCATCGATAGTTCGCTGAAGTATCATATCATGACGGCAAAAAAGAACGGCGTAACGAAGGATGAGATGGTCGAGATTATCACTCAGCTTGGCTTTTACGCGGGATGGCCGAAGGCTTGGGCGGCGTTTGGCATGGCAAAAGAGGTCTATCAGGATGAGCCGGGAGCGAAAAGCGCGTCGGAAGAGCCGTTTAACAGCAGCCTGGACGATATCCGACGTACCAGTTTGTTTGGAGTGGGACCGCTCAACAGCGCCTACGCTCAATATTTTGACGGTGACAGCTATCTTTCCATGCTGACGGTGAAGCAGGTGCCGATCGGAAACGTTACCTTTGCGCCGGGTTGTCGCAATCACTGGCATATTCATCATGCTGATAAGGGCGGAGGGCAGATCTTGATCGTGACCGCGGGGCGTGGTTATTACCAAGAATGTGGAAAACCGCCGCAGGAGCTTCGTCCGGGCGATGTAGTTAATATTCCTGCCAATGTGAAACATTGGCACGGCGCGGCGCCTAAGAGTGCATTCCAGCATCTGGCGATTGAAGTTCCCGGTGAGAACGCTTCTACGGAGTGGTGCGAGCCGGTCGACAGCGAGATGTATAACGGGTTAAAATAAAATTCTACTCAAAGAGCCATCGCCAAAAGGCGGTGGCTCTTTAAGTGCATCGGAAAACTTTCGCTTGCTTCCCCGCAGAATGTGGTATAATATGAACACTTAGCGAGCGCGACCAGAGGGAGCGGGAGGTTAGTGTGAATTATACCTAAGCACTTGATGAAGGCAAGCGGAGTGCAGCCTGAATATAGTGCTTATGGTGAAATATGAACACTTAGCGAGCGCGACCAGAGGGAGCGGGAGGTTAGTGTGAATTATACCTAAGCACTTGATGAAGGCAAGCGAAGCCTGCGTTTAGTGATCAGATGAAATAAAACTCGTGCGATTTTATTTACCGAGGTGGAAAATGTGGATTTAAGTCTGGCGGAATTAGTAAAAACCATCCTGCTTGGCATCGTGGAAGGACTCACGGAGTGGCTGCCCATCAGCAGTACCGGGCACATGATTCTCGTTGATGAGTTCATCCAATTAAACGTTTCCAAGGCGTTTATGGATATGTTTCTCGTCGTCATTCAGTTAGGCGCGATTTTAGCTGTCGTCGTTTTGAACTTTGAACGGCTGAACCCTTTTTCGTCGTGGAAAAGCCGACAGGAAAAGAAGCAGACCTTTCAGCTTTGGTACAAGGTGATCGTTGCCTGTCTCCCGGCGGCGGTCATCGGGTTGGCGCTCAATAAATATATGGAAGAGCATTTTATGAACGCGCCGGTTGTGGCGTTTACCCTGATCCTTTACGGCGTTCTCTTTATCGCGGTGGAAAACTATAATAAAAATCGGATGCCACGGGTTACCGATTTGGCGCGGCTTGATTATCGGACCGCGATTATTGTCGGTTTCTTTCAGGTGCTGGCGCTGGTGCCGGGGACGTCGCGCTCGGGGGCGACGATTCTGGGGGGGATTCTTTTCGGCGCGTCACGTTATGTGGCGGCAGAGTTTACCTTTTTCCTGGCGATTCCCATCATGTTCGGCGCCAGCCTCTTAAAAATGGTGAAATTCGGCTGGCATTATTCGGGGACGGAAATATTGATTATGATCGTTGGTATGGTTACCGCCTTTATCGTGTCTATTTTATCTATCAAATTTTTATTGCGCTACATAAAATCAAACGATTTTAAAGCTTTCGGCTGGTACCGTATTGCTCTGGGAGCCGTCGTCCTGGCGTATCTGTTTTTGGTGGGGGATCCCACGAAATGAGATTGCCGGTGAATTTTTAGTTACCGAGCTAAAGAGCCGTGAAAGGAGAGCCGCGTTTTGAAAATGATTGCCGGTCTGGGAAATCCCGGCGCGGAATATGCACAGACGAAACATAACGTGGGGTTTATGCTTCTTGACACGCTGGCAAAGCATCTCGAGGCGCCGGAATGGAAAACAAAACGGGACGCTTTGGTCACGGAGACGCGTATTGGAGCGGAAAAGGCGCTCCTCGTAAAGCCTTTGACATATATGAACGATAGCGGACGCGCCATTGGGCCGCTTCTTACGTGGTACAAACTGCGGCCTGAGGATTTGATTGTCGCCCATGACGATATGGATATTCCTGTAGGGATGATCCGCATTCGTAAGAAAGGCAGCGCAGGGGGGCATAACGGGATGAAGTCCGTTTTATACCATATGCAGGACGAAAATTTTCCCCGCGTTCGTATCGGAATTGGCCGTCCACCTGTGGGTTGGACGGTTATTAAGCATGTGTTGACGCCATTTTCTCCCGACGACCGTATTCTTATCGACGAGGTGATTGATCGTTTGGTTCCGGCGGTGGAATGTATTGTCCGGGACGGAGTAGATCTGGCGATGAACCGCTTTAATCCCGTACGCCAGAAAAAAACGCCGCCGGAAGGAGCCTGAGACGCATGGGCGAAACGATTACTGCGCTCTTGGCCGCCGCCAACGGGGAGATATATGATGCGCCGGGGTATTCGGCACTGGGGCGAAGCGGCGATACTCTCCTTGATCTAACGCCGCAGGATTTGATCCCGCTGCCCGAGGGCGCTGATCTGATGTTTTTGCCCGGTCGCCGCGCCGTAGGAAAAAACCGCGCCGGGGATATTGTTTCTTTGGACGGCCGCCCTGTGTCGGCAATCCTTCCGGCGGGATATACGCGCGTCTATTTGCCGGCTTTTCAGCGGACGAAAAATGCCGCCGTATTGCCGCTTTATGGCTATACCGCCGTTGCTTTATACCGGGACCGGCTTTATGCGGCGGCGCTTCGTACTGATCGCAGTGATTTTTGGAACCCGAAATATTATAATACCCGCTCGCTGAAAAAGCGTATCCGGCAGACAAAAGAAGCGTTGCCGGATAACCGTCTGGTCGACCATCTGGCGCACTGTTCACTGGAATATCATTGCTGTACGGCGCAAAACCTTTTTTATCGCCGCTGGGAAGCGGGAATTCCGACATCGCCAGTTTGCAATGCGAATTGTCTGGGCTGTATTTCCTTACAGCCGTCGGAATGTTGTCCGTCTCCGCAGGAGCGTATAAAATTTTCGCCAACCCCGGAGGAAGTTTCCGCCGTTGGGATATACCATCTGAAAGCGGCCCCCGAAGCAATCGTCAGCTTCGGGCAGGGGTGCGAGGGTGAGCCGTCACTGGCGGCGGAAACGATTGCGGAAAGTATCCGCTGCATACGTGCCCGGACGGATAAGGGGCAGATCAATATCAATACCAACGCAGGATATACGGCGGGCATCAGAAAAATTATTGACGCGGGACTTGATTCCATGCGGGTCAGTATAATCAGCGCGCGGGAAGGAAATTATGCCGCCTATTACCGGGCGCAATATGTTCTTTCTGATGTAAAGGAATCGATTCGCTATGCCCTGGAAAAAAAGGTCTATGTATCGCTCAATCTCTTATACTTCCCCGGGTTTAATGATCGCGCTGATGAAAGCGAAGCATGGCGCGGTTTTTTGAACGAGCTTCCGGTGCAGATGATACAGGTGCGTAATCTGAACCTCGATCCTGATATGTTCTGGGATATCGTGCCGCCGTCGACAGGAAAATCCTTGGGGACGCGGCGTTTTCTGCGGCTTTTGGAGGATGCTCGTCCCCGGCTTGACATTGGCAGTTTCAGCCATTACCGGGCGAAATAATATTTTTCGATAAAAAAGGATTTTAAGATGATGAAGTGGAATTGTATCTGTCAGGGAGTATTATGCGGAGAGGAGAATTGGTTATGGATGAAAGAGATTGGGTGGAGTTTAAGAGGAAATTAAAGAGTAAGACCGATATTGATCTTGATTTATATAAAGAACCGCAGATGAAACGTCGTATCGGTAATCTGGTGAATCGGAGCGCCGCCAAGTCGTTCGTGGAATATTTCGATACGGTAGCGAAGGATAAGGACGAATTCGCCGCGTTTATCGAGTATCTTACGATCAACGTTTCAGAGTTTTACCGCACTCCCGATAAGTTTGCGAAGCTGGAAACGGACGTTATTCCCGATCTTTTGAAGCGATCGCCGAAGCTCAATATCTGGAGCGCGGGCTGTTCGATCGGGGCCGAGCCATATTCTTTGTCGATGATTATGAAAGAGCTGACACCGGGCAAGCAGCATCGTATCTTAGCTACGGATCTTGATATTGAGATTTTGGCGAAGGCGAAAAAAGGCGTCTATATGGAGAACGAAATAAAGAGCCTGTCGCCGGAGCGTCGGAAGAAATACTTTGACGCGCTGCCCGATAATAAATTCGCCGTAAAGGAAGATATTAAGAGATGTATTGAATTTAAGCGCCATAATCTCTTAAAAGATCCGTTTGAAAAGGGATTTGATCTGATTCTTTGCCGCAACGTGGTCATTTATTTCACGGAGGAGGCGAAAGATCAGCTTTATACCCGCTTTTTCGAGGCCTTAAAGCCGGGCGGTATCCTCTTTGTCGGAGCGACGGAGGCGATCTTGAACTTTCGCAAGATGGGCTACACGAGCTATCAGCCGTTCTTTTACCAGCGGCCTTTGTAATGCGTCAGGCAGGCCGGCGGATGGCGGCGCGGCGTTTTCGGCGCTCTGAAAAGGCGGTGTTCGGTGATGTACGCAAACCCACCTAGGGAACAGATCGCGCTCGAACAGTTGCGGGAGATACAAAGCGAGCGCTTAAAAAAGACGGTCGCTTGGGCGGGCGAAAAAAGTCCCTTTTACCGGAAGAAATTCCGTGCCTGCGGGATCGAAAAGGGAGATATAAAATCCCTTGCCGATATTTCCAGATTCCCGTTTACGACGCTGGAAGAATTACGGCAGACCCCGGCGGCGGATTTTTTGACGCTGCCGTATAGCGGAGTCGCTCGGATCAGTCTATGGGAGCACCCGCAGCACATGATTCGAATGTATACGAGGAACGATATTGCCGTTCACGTGGAGATGATGGCACGTGTCCTCACGGCGGCGGGTATTCATGGAGGATCGATTGTCGGTATTCTGGGAGATATGGCGGACAGCGGATTGATGGATACCCAGTACGCCTTGGAAATTCTGGGAGCGACAGCGATTCCGCTCAGCACCGAGTACGAGCGTGTTATTCGCCTGATGGACGACATCGGTATCGATACGATTATCGGCTCGTCGCGGCGGGTTTTGCGGCTCGTCGTGCAGGCGCAGGCAGCGGGAAAAGACATCGCCGAATATCCGGCGGGGAAAATCCTCTGCCTGAGCGAGACCTTAAATACGCCGTTGAAAACACACATTGAAAAGCGGACGAACACACAGGTTTATAATCTTTTTTCGACGGCCGAATT
Organism: uncultured Schwartzia sp.; assembly: GCA_905373705.1. Lineage (GTDB taxonomy): Bacteria > Bacillota > Negativicutes > Selenomonadales > Selenomonadaceae > CAJPQU01. The sequence goes on from CAJPUA010000009.1 coordinate 7,591, forward strand.
TGGTTGTTTGGGCATGTTATATTCCTGTGACGCGCATGCCGGTCAGCATTTTCAGGAGGATTATTTCTATCCTGAGATTGTGGCGTTCGGCAGCGACGAAGTAATCACGGAAGCTGGACGGATGGGGGAGCTGGTGGTTACGACGCTGTCGGCGGAAGCTATGCCGATCATCCGAGGGCGCACGGGGCAGACCATCCGGCGCGAACCGTCTCCCTGTGCCTGTGGGCGCACGTTACTGCGCTTGACTACGCCATTAGGTATCATCTAATGGCTTATTCTTTTTTCTAACAGCAAGAAAGGATTTGAAAGCTATGCGAAGCGATATTGTAAAAAAGGGGCCCACGCGTTGCGCGCACCGTTCTCTGTTCCACGCGATGGGATATGGACCTGAGGATTTGGAAAAGCCGTTGATCGGAATCTGTAACTCGTTCAACGAGGTCATCCCGGGCCATATTCATCTGCGCGACATAGCGGCGGCGGCCAAGCTCGGCGTCGCCGCCGCGGGCGGGACGCCGCTGGAGTTTCCGGCGATTGGCGTCTGTGACGGTATCGCTATGGGACACACAGGGATGAAGTTTTCTTTGGCCAGCCGGGAGCTGATCGCTGATTCCATTGAGGCGGTGGCTACGGCTTCGGGTTTTGACGGATTGGTTTTGATCCCGAACTGCGATAAAGTCGTCCCCGGGATGTTGATGGCAGCGGCGCGGCTCAATATTCCCAGTGTTGTGGTCAGCGGCGGCCCCATGCTGGCGGGCCGTTATGAGGGACGGGATATCAGCGTCAGCCAAGCGTTTGAAGCGGCGGGAAAATTCGCCGCAGGTGAGATAGACGCCGAGGAAATGGCGCTTCTGGAAGAGGAAGCATGTCCCAGCTGCGGTTCCTGCGCCGGGCTTTTTACTGCCAATACGATGAATTGTCTGACGGAGGTTTTGGGTATGGGGCTCCCAGGCAACGGGACGATACCGGCGGCTTATTCGGGGGCGCGCCGTCTTCTGGCGAAGCGAGCCGGAGAGCTGGTTCTGGAGCTTGTCAAAAAAGACGTTAAGCCGCGGGATATTTTGACTCGAAAGGCTTTCGAAAATGCAATGACCGTCGATATGGGAATTGGTGGTTCCTCAAATACCGTCCTTCATCTGACGGCTATCGCCCACGAGGCGGGGATCGAGATTCCACCGCCGCTCTTTGACGAGATCAGCCGCCGCACGCCGTACATTACGAAGCTCAGCCCCGGAGGTACGCATCATATGCAGGATCTCAATGAAGCGGGGGGCATTTGCGCAGTCATGAGCGAACTGGCGAAGAAGGGGCTTTTGCATCTTGACGCTTTGACGGTGACCGGTAAGCTGGGAGATCGCCTTAAAGGCGCGGCGATTCGACGCGCCGACGTTATCCGCCGCGTCGAGGACCCTTATCGGTCGGAGGGCGGCATCGCTATTTTACAGGGGAATCTCTGTCCTGATTACGCCGTCGTTAAAGCGTCGGCCGTCAAGGAAGATATGCTGGTTTATCGGGGGAAGGCGCGCTGCTTTGATTCCGAAGAAGCTGCTGTTAATGCGATTATGGCGAGTAAAATCCACGACGGCGACGTCGTTGTCATTCGCTACGAAGGCCCTAAAGGAGGCCCGGGAATGCAGGAAATGCTCAATCCTACGGCAGTCATTACCGGCATGAATCTGAAAGTGGGGCTGATCACTGACGGACGTTTTAGCGGCGCCAGCCAAGGGGCGTGTATTGGCCATATTTCTCCTGAAGCGATGGAGGGCGGTCCCATCGCCCTCATCGAAGACGGCGATATGATCACAATTGATATTCCTCATCGTAAGCTGGAGTTGGAAGTCAGTGACGAAGTGCTGGCGAAACGGAAGGCGGCATGGAAACGTCCCGAACCGAAAATCAAAACGGGCTATCTTGCCCGTTACGCGCGGCTGACAACATCCGCTTCTACCGGCGCCGTGCTGCGCTAAGTGGCGTTTAGGCGGTAACCCGTGCAGCTGGACGAAGCACGTGACTAAATTTATTCGGCAGGAGGCCAGATTTTGCACATCGTTTTGATCGAGCCAGAAATTCCCGGCAATACGGGAAATATCGCCCGCCTTTGCGCGGCGACGGGGATGACCCTGCATCTCGTTCGTCCGTTGGGTTTTTCTGTCGATGATAAATATTTGAAGCGGGCGGGGCTTGATTATTGGCATTTAGTCGATATTGTCTATCACGACAGTTTCACGGAGATTTGGCGGAAATATGCCGGAGCGCCGTTTTACTTTTTCTCGACGAAAGCGCCGCGCGCTTATACGAAAGCGCGTTTTACATCCGAGGACTTTCTGGTATTCGGTAAGGAAACGGCGGGTCTTCCGGAGCCGCTTCTTAAGGCGCATTGGGATTCTTGCCTGCGGATTCCCATGATGGCCGCGTCCCGATCCCTGAACTTATCGAACGCAGTGGCAGTGGCTTCCTATGAAGCGTTGCGGCAGACGGGCTTTGGCGGACTGACGGATAAAGGCTTTGAGCATTTGGATTGAGAGTGTGGATTGAATGAGTATAGCAAACGATTGCGAGGCTTTTATAAAAGAGATAACGCCGTTTTTATCGCCAGGACAAATAGAACGACAAGAACCGATGGAGAGGCATACGACCTTTCGCGTCGGCGGTGTGGCCGACTGTGTAGTATATCCGGCGACGATTGAGGACGTGCGTCGGATATTGTCACTGACGGTGCGTTACGGATTGCCGCTGACCGTCATGGGGAACGGCTCCAATCTTCTGGTCAGGGATAAGGGGATACGTGGCGTTGTACTGATTTTTGGGAAACCGGCGGCTTATATTGAGCGCCGGGGAATGCGTTTAATTGTCGGCGCGGGGACGCTCCTTGGTGCGGTGGCGCAGAACGCGTTGCAAGAAGGGCTATCCGGGCTGGAATTTGCCGCGGGGATTCCCGGCAGTTTAGGCGGCGCGGTATTTATGAACGCCGGCGCTTACGGCGGCGAAATGAAGCAAATCGTCACCCGGATAACTGCGCTGGACGGAGCGGGAAAGACTATCGAATACGCGACGGAAGAAGCACAGTTTGGTTATCGAACCAGCATTTTTCAGGAAAATCAGCACATTATTTGTGAAGTGGAGGTTTCGCTGACAAAAGGCGATCCTGGAGAGATTCGCGTCGCAATGGAGGCGCTTAATGAGCGACGGCGGCAAAAACAGCCGTTGGAATATCCCAGCGCGGGAAGTACGTTTAAGCGACCGCCTGGTTATTTTGCCGGGACACTGATCGATGAGACGGGGTTGAAAGGCCTTTCCATCGGCGGGGCACAGGTGTCGGAGAAACACGCGGGGGTCATTATCAACCGCGGCGGCGCGACAGCCGAGGATATTCTTGCCCTCATCGCCGAAGTGCAGCGGCGCGTCTTTGAAGCGAGGGGGATAAAGCTTATTCCTGAGGTCCGCATCGTCGGCGAAGAATGAGTTTGGATAAGAAAATTTTATAGCATAGCTACTTGCAAGAGCTGTTTTGGGAGGAGTGGATGGCAGCATGAAATTACGATTTTTGGGAGCGGCGCATACGGTCACTGGATCGTCCTATCTCTTGGAGACGAAAGAAATAAAGCTCCTGATCGACTGTGGTATGTTTCAGGGAGCGAAACGGATTCGCAGCCTGAATTACGAAGATTTTCTTTTCAATCCGGCGGATATCGACGGCGTACTTTTGACCCACGCTCATATCGATCATTGCGGTCTTATTCCGAAGCTCTGCCGGGACGGCTTCAAAGGCCCCGTGTACGCTACTAAGGTGACCTCTGAGCTGGCGGCTATCATGCTGCCGGATTCGGCGCACATCCAGGAATCCGACGCCGAGCTCCACAACCGTAAGGGTAAGCGTAGCGGCGATGTTCCGATAAAACCGCTTTATTCCTTAGACGACGCAACGGCGGCGCTGGAACATTTCAAGGTTGTTCCTTACGAAAAAGAATTGTCGTTTACCGACAATGTCCGGGCGGTTTTCCACGACGCTGGTCACATCATGGGGTCGGCGATCATCGAAGTCTTTGTCACGGAAAACGGTAAAACGACGAAGATCGTCTTTTCCGGCGATCTAGGACAGCCCGATCAGCCGATTATCAAAGATCCAAGCATTATTTCCGGCGCCGATTATCTCCTGATTGAATCGACCTATGGCGATCGTATGCATCAGGTGTACGATAAGGAAGAAACGCTGGCGGAGATCATCAACGATACGATGGACCGCGGTGGCAATTTAATTATTCCGTCCTTTGCCGTAGGGCGAACACAGACGCTGTTATACTATTTTTATAAGCTATGGAAGGCAGGACGTATCGACGACGTTCCCATCGTCATCGACAGCCCCTTGGCGATCGCCGCGACCAGGATATTTGTGAACAATCGGCAGGAATTTGATGAAGAAACGATGGAGCTTCTGAAAAAGAGCGGTAGTATCCCTCAGATGCCGCAGCTTCGTGTTTGCGAGACGGCGGCGCAGTCAAAGGCGCTGAACAGCTCCGAAGGCTCGGCGATTATTTTGTCCGCCAGCGGCATGGCTGATGCGGGGCGCATACTGCACCATTTGAAGCATAATCTCTGGCGGCCGGAATCTACCGTTCTCTTTGTTGGTTATCAGGCGGAAGGTTCCTTGGGACGCCGTCTCGTGGACGGCATGAAACGGGTGCGGGTTATGGGCGAAGAGATCGCGGTCCAGGCGCAGATCAAGATGCTGGACGGCTTTTCCGCCCACGCCGATAGCGGGCAGCTTCTCAGCTGGGTCGAGCATTTGACGAATCCGAAGCCGGCGAAGGTGTTCGTCGTTCACGGCGAAGGAGCGGCGCAGGAAGCGATGAAGGAAAAGCTGGAAAAAGATTTCAATCTTTCGGTTTATATTCCCTTTCGTGGCGATAGCGCCAGGTTGGACGGGCGAGAATGCGAGATCGATCCGTCTCGCTTACCGCAGGTCTCTGTGGAGAAGGACATGGAAGACGTCCTACGTTCCTTCGATTCGGAATATCGCCTCACCCGTCGCAAAATATTGCAGCTCGTTATCGCGCGTCCGGAGCTTATGGATTCGGTTATTCGGACGTGGGAGAAGGGCTGGAAATATGTGCGAAAGCTTTTTTCCTCTTACCATGTTTGATTGACACTATCGGCGCTTAGTGGTATTATCGTAAGAAATATATATGTGCCTTTGAAATTAGTCCTGTGAGGCTGATAAAGGGAGCTTACCGTTCCGCGGTAGTTTTGTTATGGATTGGAGCTGATCAGCTTTCTTATGCCTTCGCATGAGGAAGCTGTTTTTTTGTCTCAGGGTATCCCAAAAAGTGATAGCGGAGAAGG
>CAJPUA010000010.1 GCA_905373705.1 uncultured Schwartzia sp.
ATAGAGAAACATACCGATCGTATCTTTTCCAGCCCACGCTCTGCCCGGGCAGGCGAAATTCTACAAAATACAGCGTTTTTCCCGCCCCGTCGCAAGTCAGATAATCCGCCCGAAAAAGCGACTGCCCAGGATCCTGCGTAAATACCGGGAACCCCTTGGTTACATACCGCATATTCGTCCCCGGCAGCGCGTAGGATAAAAGCTCCGCCAATACCGTTCCTTCTGCCGTATCCGTCTTCATCGTCAGCATGACGTCATATACAGCCTTAGCGTCCGCCCAGGGCATGGCATTATCATGCCGCAGAGCATCAACGAATCCCTGCCAAAATTTTTGGGGCGCGATTATACAATTGGCATCTTCCGCCATCTCATAAGCCTCCCGACCGAAATTATTCCCGCTGCGCCCCCCGCTTTCCGTTTTGTATCATCCCCGGGGATGGACAGGCGCCGCTTTGGGATTTCATCCGGCAAAAGTCTGTCAGTGCAAAAACTGATCAATCGCTTTATTTAACCGTTTCAAGGCCTCACGGTCATTTTCCTGAACCGCCTCGACAATGCAATGCTCCATATGATCCTTCAAAATGATTTTCCCAACATTCTTTACGGCCGCGTCCACAGCGGAAATCTGAATAAGGATATTACTGCAATCCCGGTTTTCTTCCACCATCCGCCGAATGGACTGCAAATGCCCGATCAGCCGCGCCATACGATTCAGCACCGCTTTCGTATGCGTATGCGAGTGGCCGTGCAAATCCCCATCCGCCGACGGCTTCTTATTCTCCGCCATAGTATTCACGCTCCGTCCCGGTCTGCCAAAATTTTATAACGCTTCACTTCCCGGATCAGCTGCCGGTAATCCTCTTGCATATGATCGTCATATTTCCCCAGCCGCAGCGGGTCGACGATCCGAACCACAATATCATAAAGCGGCGTAAGCCCCAGATTCGCGGTCAAATTTTTCAATGTCTGCGCATGATGAAACGCAGTATCGGCGTCCTTGTTATTTAGAGCCTGTCCCAAATCATCCAAAGCCGGCTCCACGACAAACCTTTTAAAACAACGGGCGTAAAAATCTTCTTTATGGGAAAAACGCGGCAACGCACTATCAATGTCGCATCCCCACGCCGCCAACTCATTGAGTAACGCACTCACGCCCACTCACTCCCTTTTCGATATCTTTTCTGTTTATTTTACCATGTTTAAAGCAGAAAGTCATAGCGTTCGACCATTTTTTTACTGCCGTGCTTCATTCGCAAAAATATTGCTCTTCCCTTATTTTCTCGTAAGATATGCTATAATAGTCTGTGAAGATATACATGCCTAAGAGGAGGGCTTTATGTGAAAGAACTGGCCTATATTGACGGCTCCTTTATTGAACTGACGGATTACGCCGTCCAGCTTGAGGACCGCGGCTATCAGATGGGCGACGGCGTCTACGAAACCATTCGCGTATACGATGGCACCTGCTTCGCCGTAAAGCGCCACCTGGCAAGCTACCGACGCTCCATGCGGGAACTTTTGATCCCGATTACTGACACGGATGAAGAACTTTACCGCCTCTTCAACGAAATGATCGAGAAAAACGGTATGCAAAACGGCCTTATCTATTTCCAGCTGACCCGGGGCACCGCGCCGCGCCGCTATGAATTTCCCCAGCCCAGTCTTCCCCATTTGAACGTGATCCTGCGCGATACGCCAGTGCGGAGCGACTGGCAGGAAAACGGCATCCGCGCCGCGCTTATTGAAGATATTCGCTGGCTGCGGTGCGACATCCGCTCGCTGAACCTTCTGGGCAACATCCTGGCCGCCGAACAAGCGAAGCGCCTGGGCGCGGCTGCAGCGCTGCTCTATCGCCGGGAAAAAGACTTTATCACCGAAGGACTTGATCGCTCTTTCTTCCTCATTAAAGACGGCGTCCTTTGGACGCATCCCGCCGATAATTTCATCCGCAGCGGCGTCACCCGCTCCTTAATTAAGGAAAAGCTGGCTCCCCGCCTGGATCTGACCCTGGTGGAAAAGAAATTCTCCCGGGAATTTCTTTTCAAAGCGGAAGAAGCCTTCTTCGCCGACACCGAAAACGAAATCGTCCCCGTGACCATGATCGACCGAACCCCCATTGGCGACGGCCGACCGGGAAAAATAACCCAGAGTCTCCTTGCCGCCCTCCATACGCTTATCCAGGAAGGCGTCGATCAAGACGAGGACGAGTAACACGATTTAACAAAAAATCTCCCGGCGCATTAATTCGCCTAGAACCTGAAACCGCTCTCCGTGCCCAAATACTTTGTCACTCGGATATGCCTCAAAAAAAACAGACCAAAGCGCAGCCAAGAATAGCTGCGCTTTTTCTACAGATGACGCTCAAATTTAAGTGAGGAAAGCAACGACGCCACACGCCCTACATGCGATGAGACACCACCATGAAGGGCAGGGATATAAGGGAACATATTCACGAAAATACGGTTGTCGGAAATTGACATGCCTTCCCTTTTCGTCCAGCAACAACAATTTTCATCCAAATCAACTTGGTTTTGGATGAAAAATCATTTGCTGGCTGCCCGAACATAAAACGTGCTTCTGCCAACCCCTGCTCTGATAATATAGCCCTCCTCCGTAAGTTTCTTTAATGCGGCTAATGCCGAAGACCTTCCTATGCTCGGACAATGAACCACAACATCGGCTCCTGTGAACCTGCCGATTTTTTCTTTGGTATATCTTTTGACAATGTCATATGCCGTGCTGTTTTTCCCGCTTTCGGTCATAAATCCGACACGCTCTTCAAATTCTGTATAACAGGCCAGAATAGCCTGCAACATATATCTGATGAATGGCGTCGGATCATTTTTCTCCTCATACCATCCGACATCGGCTTCTTCGAGTGTATCGTAATAGCGATCCTTGGTTTTCTCTATCTGCTTTTCAATACTGATATATTTCCCCACATCATAGCCGTTTTTATATAAAAGAAGCAATGTGAGAAGTCTGCTCATTCTTCCATTACCGTCATTAAATGGATGGATGCAAAGAAAGTCACATATAAATGCTGGTATCAGAATCAGTGCGTCTAGCTTCTCCTTTGCAATAGCCTGCTCGTAGGCGCGGCAAAGGCTTTCCACAGCATCCGCCGTGTCACGAGGAGCTATTGGCGTGAATCTGGTGATTACGGTTCCATCAGCCTTTGTTTCATTGATATAATTTTGAACGTTTTTAAAATGACCGCCGTAGGATGATCCCACTCGCTTCAAAAGATCCCGATGCAGCTGAAGAATATAAGAAGGGCGGATCGGGATATACGCATTACTCTCATGAATGGTATTCAGCACGTCCCGATACCCCATGATCTCATTTTCATTACGGTTTCTGGGAGCTGTTTTTTCTTCAAAAAGCTGCTTCATACGAGTACTTGTCGTAACAATGCCTTCAATTTTATTGGATGCTTCCGTACTCTGTATTTTTGCAATCTCAATCAGACGCTCTAGCTCCACAGGCTTCTGCCTGATAAATAAATCCTGCCGACCTTTGCACTCGTGTATCTTTGCGACAAGGTTCACTATATCTGTATCCCAAGCTTTATCTACAAGTCTGCTGTAGTCAAACGATCTCATAAGAGCTCCCCTCGTCTAGCATTCCCTCTTTTCGTCCAATCATAGTAGAATTTGGACAAAAAATCAAGCTGTTAGACAAAAAACAGGTTAGTCAAACTGGAGTTTTGATCATGCCTATTCGCGCGAAAAAGCCAGTTGCCCAGACTAGTACAGTTGCCTTATTTAATACTGCAATTTACCTTTTAATAACAGAAACCTTAATATTACAGGACCTTCTCAGCTATTTCCTTTCGTCTCTTGACATCCATACTACCGTCTCAATGTGCGAGGAAACTGCTTTCTTGATGTCACCCGTAACAGGGAAGAAGTCCACGAAAAAGGTCGTATTAGGAAAACGGTCTACCGGTTTTTACTCGTAAGAGGAAAATGATCTAAGTCGGAAGCCCCTGAAAACACTGGATTTTTTCGTGGATATGTTTCCTATGACTGTGTTTTGGCAGTTTTCTGGATATATTTCCGATTACTCCGCAGGCCTCTCCTTTCTGCTAATCAAAACCTTTCATGATGAACTTTCTTAAAGTCAAAGTCGCTTTCTTGATATGCTGCCTTTGTTTCTCCTTTGCCGCCAAGTGCTATCAGATTCAAGACAGCATATCCATTCGGCACATTTAACAGCTCGCGGATTTCTTCATCCGATGATTTGCGCCTGCCTTTTCTGTTCCGGATCTGCACCCAGCAGGCACCGATGCCGTACTGCTCTGCGGTCAGCAAGATATACGATGAGACAGCCGCTCCATCCTCGATCCAGAATTCACCGCGGTCAAGCTTCACCATAACAACCACCACCACATCCGCACCGATGATCTGTGATCCGCCAAGGCTTTTACAGGCAGCGTATCCTTGATTGTTTCCTTGTCTCTTACCACCACAAATTCAACGAGTCTATGTTCGAAGGAAGACGGCACAGTAGCGCGACCTTCATGATTTCATTGATGATCTCATCGCTGATATGTTTATCGGTATATCGTCTTGTCGATTTCCTTTTTGCTATTAATTCAAATAGCTTGTTTTTCATAAAATCCTCCATCAAATTCGTATCTACTCCCCTACGATCTCTTTATAACAGAAACAGTCCTTCGTGTGGGAATTGATCACACCGACCGATTGCAAGTAGGAGAAAAGGGAAACGGAACCGGCATACTTCATCCCACGCTTCTTCAAATCCAACGCCATCGCATCGCTGTACCGGTTAGTCGTCACACCCGGTTCCTCGTAGATACTTTTCCCATCTGTAAAATGCCAGACATAAGCATCAAACGATCCATACTCCTGGATGATCTGGTCGCGGCTAATCTCACTGGTGGTAATAGAACCTCTGATCTTGGGTTCGCTCCTGATAATCCCCTTATCCTGCATCAGTTCTGCAACTTTATCATCTCCATAATCGGCAACCTTATGAAGGTCAAAGAAGTCATAGCCCGTCTCGAAGTTTTCCCTTTTGTGCAGGAGTGTCCGCCATGAGAGGCCCGCCTGGAACAGCTCCATCACGAACATCTCATAGAGCATCCGCTCATCATGGCACAACCTGCCTCACTCTTCGTCGTGATATTTCAGATAGAGCGGGTCTTTCTGGCAATCTCCCGGGCATCGTTTTATTATCGGTCATTTTTTCACCACTACCGTCATCATTATCAGATCGTCCTTCCCGGTACTCTTAATCCCGTCTTCTTCCAAATCTTTTGCAATCCACCCGATTTCAGCGCTTATCCTCGACTTCCATAACTTCGCCAATGAAAAACCAAGCTCACCCTTGTTGTAGCCGAAGGCAAGCAGTTGATCCTGAAACTGCTGCATATCAGCAGACATTTTTTCCTTATGGAACGTATCCTGATACAGTTTCCGGCAGACAAAAGTCAGATTGGCTTCCTTATATGCCACGCCTTCACCCAAGGGCACCGATGTCAGACCGACCGCTTTGATTTTATCTCCGTCCCGTCCGGAGTGGCTGCCCAAATAACCCATCGCTTTCCGGTATTCTTCCGGAAAAAAGCTGACAGTAAAATAATCGCTGTCCTTCAAAAATTCCCAGGTATAGCGAGCCGGATTCACATATACGGTCACAACTGGTTTGCCCAATTTGATTCCTCCCCAAAGAGTTTCCAAACTGCCCCAACCGATGGTACATGCATTAAAATGGTCATGGGGCCCGGCCGTCACCAGTCCCCACTGGTTGTTAAACATATCAAAAGGTTTAAAGCTTTCTGTTTCAAAAGGTTTCATACAATCAATCTCCTTTCCCCAAAACGGGTCCTTCCCACATTGTTTTATTCAGTTTCCGTTCGGAGCAGTCTTTCCAGATAAGAAAAAGCCAGCTCATAAACGGATTGATCCACATAATCAACATTGGCCTCCTTCATGGCTGCACGCTACTTGTCTGTCCTTGCCGTGTACGGGTATATGCCGAACATGAACGGGGAAAAAATATAGATGAACTTCTGGATTTCATGCACGCTCATTTCCGGGCAGAATTTTTCCAGCAGCCTGCAGACGTTTTTCATGAATGCCCCATAAGCCTTCTTGAATGAGGTGAGAAGTTCCGCCTGCTGGTGGCTTCCATATCAAAATTATTCATTGACAGGAGCTTTAACAGCTGAACCCTGTCCGAGAGGGATTTTGCGATCCTGTCTGCGAGCTCCTCTCTTGTCAGACTGTCATTGTCATTCAGGATGAGAAGAAGCGCCTCGTTCCAGTGGCCATATTCGCGCTCAAAGAGAGCGAGAAAGATTTCCTCTTTCGTCTGGAAATAGTTATAAATAGATTCATCGACTCCCAGTTTTCATTGACGTAGTTTTCTGCTGCCCCATACAGACCGTTGCAGCATTTGTCTTTTACATACTCTGCGAATGAACGGCCTACGGCCATATAGTATTCCTCCCAACCCGAAAATTCTATGTCGCTATTTCATCGTAGCTTCAAAAGCCTTGGAAAAAATCTCGTCATCCATTGTCTTTCGCTGCTCATGGCTGATCTTAAAACATTCGGACTGATATTTTTTGGATCTGCGTGCCTTTGTTTTAATCTTTGCACTGTTAGGAAAATCCTTAGAAAACTGTAAAAATGCAATTCTCCAGTATTGTCCCATTTCCATAATCGAATCGTATATTCCAAAGAGCTCCTCATCCGTAAAAACAGAGGTGTCCTTGTTCTTTAAATACAGATGCAGTCCCTTTTCAAACTCTCGCCAGTCATCCTCGCGAATTTTTTTATTCTGTTTTCTAACCCATTCAAAAATTCGCTCATCTTCTCGATTGCTTACTCTGTCCAGAATGTCCTGCCATTGTCTCCATGAAAGTTTTTCGACAATTTCCTGCTCCAACTGTGACAATCTATAGCACTGTCCGTAAAAGCTACGCGTTTCTGCATTACGACCCTCATCACGGATTCTGTTTTCTTTTGTTGCAAAAGTTTTAATCTCATCCCAGAATTTTCTTCTTTCAGAAGGTGATATGTCATATTTCTCTAGCAATTCTCCGAGAAATTTCCCGAGATTATACTTATAAAGCACCCCATTGCCGTATGCTTCTTCCAAATCGGATTCTATCTGTGGTATCTCCTCTTTCAATGCTTTAAGTATTTCGTCAATAGATGCTTTTTCTTTTGCAGACAGAAGACCTTCATATACAAGATGGCCTTCCGCATCCAACGTAACAATATGTCCCATAATATCGTCACCTCAAGCTTTGATGATAAACACTCTCTATTTTGTTCAAAACTTGATCTGCTGCTTCCTGCGGTTCCAAAGCAGCAAAATCTTTTTCCTGTTCTCTGAACATATCGTACTTACCTTCAGCAAGATACAGAAGAACATACTGCTTAAGCATCTGTTCACGCATATATTCATGCTGAATATCCGGATAATCAGAAACATTCAGATATGCCACATGTCCGACATTTACTGTTATTGTTCTTCCGTTTCCTGCCGCGTACCAGGATCGTCTGTAATCATCCGGAGCATCAACACTCTGAACATCAAACGAGTCATTTTTCCCGTTTTTCTCATCCACGTTCAAGAACAGTTTGTAATAATAAATGGTTATTTTATCGCCTTTTTCATACTGGTCATCATCTGCATTAGCTATAAGTCTTGCACGCAGTTCCAGAACACCCTCTGTCAAGTAGCCCTCATATGTTTCCTTATTGAACGCTATTTCGTCTGCACAGGACACTACTGCTTCCTCGTACGGTTTTATTTCTCCTGTCAGTGATACAATATCAACCAACTTGGGAGCAGGATCGCTGACATTATGTATGCTTACATTCAGCCTGTAATTAAGCAGACTGCTCCTTTTATTCTCAATAAGGTATGAAACGTTTTTCAGCGATTCACCGAAATTAATGCGTCGGCTGTTTGGTCTCGGAAATTCACATTCATGAAGCACCAGACTGACATTCTCCCGTGAATTGTCAGGTCTGTCGATGTCATAGAAATACGGCAGTTCTTTCTTTTTTTCTTTCCCGCTGCCTATGACTTTTACCCGTAGAACAATTCTGTTCTCTGCCAGATATTCAGAATTATCTTTTGAAACAGTATGCTTAAAATCCAGAACCTTTGTAGTATTGGAATTTATTTTTATTTTTTCTTTGTCGATAGTGAATTTTTCCAGGCCTGTCTGAGGATTCACAACAGCTAATTTGTATTCGAAATTCTTATCAGTCGAATATGAGCTTCTGATTCTGACTGAAAATCGGATTACATCACCGGTTGTTACTCTCTCGTTTCCTTCTTCTGGATATTTAATGTTCTGCCAGCGTACATCAAAGTCCGGCTTTTTAGGTCCCTTCCCTAAATCCTCAAAGCCAAGCCTGTCAAACAGATCCTGAATATCCTCAGCGATCTGTTTCATTTCGTCTTTCAGCTTCTTGTCTTCGCTCTCTTTATCCTTGATATATCCCCATTCAACAAGATTATCCTTGACCTTATTGCTGCAGTAGTTCTTGAGATTTTGATATGAAGCTTTGTTTTTCTTGCCTTTGCTTACACCAAAATGAACCCGGTCTTCGATTTCAGACAGTTCTTCCTCCCAGGCTTCATCAACTTCAACATAACCCCAGAACTTCTTATCCAGTTTCTTCGGTATGTCTTTAAGATCAATTTCTCCGATCTTCATGCCTTTTCGGTAATATGACATGCCCGACCATTTATTGTTACCATCATCGAAAACATAGAAGCCAAAATGCTTTACCTTGTATCCCTGAGTATATGTTTCCGGATTCTGAAGTTCGAACACGTGCGTTCCAGCCTTTATATCATTCGGGCCCAGCACCGGTTTCCCATTGACCGTAATTGCAGAGTCATTTGTAAGTCTCTGTATAATGATCCACCATGACTCCTGAATATACGGAATAATGTCTCCGTTCTTTATAGCATTTACCAGCTCTGATTTCGGAGATTCTATTATTACTCGTGTACCCGCGGTCTTCTTTTCCGCGAGTCCCGTCTCGTCATATATAAACTTTTTTGCTTCGTCATTCTCAAAGGCAACCGAATTTACCTGACCTCTTTTATTTACATTCGCAACATAAAGGCCGTCTTCACGAAGTGAATCGAAATAATATGTATAAGTCTGTGAGGCAACTGAGTATACGCTTTTTCCTGCTCCGAAAAGCCCTCCGCCAGTTGTATTGCCGCCGGAATTAAACATTGAAGTAAACCGAGAAAGCCTTTCACTTGACGGCAATGATTCACCGCGTGCCATAAGTCCATTAATTTCTTCAGCAGACCTGTTCTTTCCCATTAATCCAACTGTTCCGGAATCCTCTACGATAAGGTACTGGCCTTTATCTGTTTCCACCACAGAAATATCGCATTTAAAGCCGTTCCACTTATTCTTATTTGTTTTTCTTGCGCCGACAGCATTCTGTATTGCGTCTTTCTGAAATCCATCTGGAAATTCTACTCCGGCATCTTCATATGCACCAAGTATCCAGTCGACACTGTTCTTAAAATTCTGCGGTATAGGTGTAAGTTCCATGCAATTACCTCCCGTCACTCAAGCGTAAATCTCGTACTCTTTTTACTTTCGATTTTATTGAACTTATTCTTTGCTTCACGAACTTCGCTCTCTATAGCAGCAAATATTTTGTCTACATCCTGTTGCGTGTAATCATACGCGCTTGTATTTGAACAATTCCCAAGCAACTGAAGCATATCTATTATTTTGTTTGTGCGTGCCTCAGCCAGTCTGACAAACTTCTGACGTTTCGTTTCCGGTTCTTTTGCCATGAGTAGACCTCCCTTATTTTCTATACACATATTATATTCAACCGAACCGTTTCTGTCAATAACATTTTTAAAATGTTAGCAACATTTTTTATATATTATCTTAAATAAGATGATTATACGTCAAATATAAGCATAATAATATCGCAGATTATTTTCAATAATAATCTGCGATATTATTTAACATTTTTTAATTATTATTCAACAAATGCGGCTACAACCTCAGCTATTGCTTTGGCGAGCAGTGGCGGAACAGCGTTTCCTACTTGCTGATACTGTGAATCTTTGGTCCCTTTAAATTTAAATTTATCCCGAAATGACTGAAGCCTCGCCGCTTCTCTTACAGTTATTGCCCTGTCAAGATTCGGATGGATCCACATGGATTTTCTGACATTCATAACAGTCCCACTCGGACTGTTCGGATCCAGTCTTAGATATATCGTGTTCTGAGTTCTTTCCGGCTTCGAATACGTATCTTTATCGCTGATATCCAGGCTGTGAAAATTCTTGCCCTGCTCAATCTTTCTGAAGCGCGACAGTGCCTTCTCTGTTGTTCTTGTCGTGATATGATTTCTTATACAGCTGCTCCCTTTTCTCATTTCTTTCGCGTACTCTGAAAGATCCTCTTGACCTGCATATGGAATCGGCTGACTGTCAGGCTCGTACTCTGCCTCGTATTGCTCTAAATCTTTTATTGCATCCGCAACTGTGTTGACCTTCAAACCGTCAGGCTTTTTAGGAAGTTTCAATTCTTTCCCGCTTTTTTCATATATGTCTTTGCGAATTCCAACTACGATATAACGCTTCCTTTCCTGCGGAACACCAAACCATTCTGCATTGACTGTATCTCCGACCTGAACATACAGTCCGCCGAGAACTGCGTTAACATAATCAATTACTGCGTATGAATTTACATTAAAGTGGAGCTCACCCGTTTCAGAAGTTACGAATTCGCCGATGAGCCCATTGCTCTTTATCTCCTCAATAAACTTAATCATTTTCTGAAATTCAACAACATACGCCAGATCATCTGATGCTCTCTCAGGCTCGCCTTCCGATATTGCTTTCGCGACTGCATCAAGTTTACTTATCAGCTGTCTGTTCAGTTCGTCTGTCTGCTCGTCAGTCTTTTCGTCGCATTCCTTTATCCTCTTGATAATAGCATCCGAATTCTTTTTCAGAAAATTCGGAAGCCTCCTCGGATTGCCAATGTCTTTTTTCAGGACGCTTAACATATGATTCAGCTCTTCGGGCAAACGCACCTTCCCAAGATCCATCTGCGGAATCTCAGCCATATCCAACCCGCCAAAACTGCTGTCTGAAAGCAGCAGTCTGTCACTGCGTTTCGGAATATCATATCCCTGCTCGATCAAGGCATCTATTTCCTGATTATCCCGTGTGGATTCGTAAAACCTGTGCTTATCGGAGCTGAGCATGCTCACATTTTCCATAACAAAGGCCTTGGGCTTTATCTGACGGATCGCACGGAAGTAGTCCTTAACAAGGCTGTTGTTCATGCTGATAAGGTGATTTTTCTGTCTGTTAGCATTTGAAAAGCCCTGGCAGGGAGGCCCGCCGATCACAACATCGATTCTGCCTTCGATTTTTTTATTTAATTCCTCGAAATCATATCCGACAACGTTTTGAATGAATTCAAAATCAGACTGATCCTGCACTATGTTTTCCTTATAAGTTTCCCGAGCATTCTTATTAATTTCAGCGGCCGCTTTAAGCTCATACTTTCCTGTCATTAGGAATCCATAGCTTAACCCGCCGGCTCCGGCGAACAAATCAATTGCTTTTATCATCGGCATACCTCGTCATTCTGCATCAGTAACTCGATTGTTATTGCGCATCCACGAGTCAACTTCGCTGATTTTAAACTTCCATTTTTTATCTATTTTGTAGGCAGGAAGGTTCTGTGTCCTTATCATCTTCTTTACAGTGTCTCTGCTGCAATCCAAATGCTTGCATATTTCCTGCATTGAAACCCATTTTTCTTCTTCAGACATCTCCGCACCTCCATATCTTTGTAATTATAATCGTTTCAACGCGTAAAGTCAATGTTAATATCAACTAACTACGATATTTTACGATTACTATATAAGTTTATTGATTAATACTGTAGATTTATAGCTAAATTCATTGCTTTATGCTATTATTAATACATTGGAAAACAGAATTGGAAGCGAGGTGGCATTTTGGCCGACAATCATTCAAAAGAAGAAAGAAGTTACAATATGTCCAGAATCCGCAGCAAGGATACAAAGCCGGAAGAAATGGTTCGCAGGTATCTGTTTTCAAAGGGATTAAGATACAGGAAAAATGACCGCCGTTATCCCGGACATCCTGATATCGTTCTTTCTAAATATAAGGCAGTCGTTTTTGTCCATGGATGCTTCTGGCATCGTCACGAGCGATGCCGTTATGCGACGATGCCTGCAACAAATGTGAATTACTGGAAAGAAAAATTTGAACGGAATGTTCAGAGAGATTTAAAGGAGCAACGCTCCCTGAAAGAAATGGGCTGGAGAGTCTTTGTAATCTGGGAGTGTGAATTAAAGAAAGATAAAAGGGATGATACTCTCGCCGCGCTGTATGCCGATATCATCTCACAGAGCTGATAACAGTTCCTTTGTCTCCACCCTGCCAAATCTGCTGTTTTCAACAGTCCCCTTGTTTCAACAGACAGAATAACATTTCTTTGTCACCACCCTCGATTTTCCGGTGTAGACAACTGCTGTCAGCGCAATAAAAAAGGGACTCCGCAGAAGCTGCAATTCCCGCGGAATCCCATGATATAAAGCCCTTAGCGGCAGGTTATTCTGTGACCCTTGCCATCCATACTACCGTCTCCACATGCGAAGTCATGGGGAAAAGGTCTACTGGTTGTACTTCCTTTGCTTCGTAGCCCAGCGGTTTTAGGAGCGCCATGTCCCTTGCCAGAGTCGCGGGGTTACAGGAGACGTAGACGATGCGACGGGGGTGCATGGCGGCCATAGCGGTTAGGACGGGCGGGGTGCAGCCGGCGCGGGGCGGAT
>CAJPUA010000011.1 GCA_905373705.1 uncultured Schwartzia sp.
CCGGATAACATCATAGAAACCAAAGCCCTTGACTTTATTTGCAACGGACATTGTAGATTTATCATAAGGATAATGCCAAATAGCCCGCGGATCTTTGCGCCGCATCCAGATTTTATGCTTCCCCTCTTCCCATGCAATGAGCTGTGATTCTGTCAAGCTGGTTGCATTCGTGAGGTGAAATGGAAATTGAAACCAGACCGGCACGGCGGTTTCAGGAAACATCTCAAACATTAAATATTTTATCTGTTCGATGGTGTTTTCATAGTCTACCTCTTCGTCCAAAAAGAACAGCTTCACCCTCCGCCCCCGGCGGCGTGCTTCCGACATTACGAGGTGCGCCAGCACAGTGCTGTCTTTCCCGCCGGATATGCTCACGCATACATTTGGATAGTCGTCAAATATCTTACGAATGCGTTCCTGCGCCGCCGCAAATACGTTTTCGTTCGTATATACTTGCTTGAGCATTAAACTTTTGCACCTCCTCGATCCATTTACTGTACCGTCTAAAAAAATAATCATCAATCGGCAGCCCGGAATGCAAAAACTTTATGTCATGCATACCGGAACGTACCAAGATGTCGTTAAATATTTTCTGCCGAAGCGGCAGATCGACGAAAGTCCATCCGTCACCTTGGATATCATCTTTCATTACGCTGACGTTGCCGGCCTTATAGCGCTTATTTCGGGCAATATATTTTTCGTTTGGCATGATCGCTTTATATTGCCCGGCAAAGAGCTGTAAGGCGTTCGGGACCGTGTCCGGGCTTTTATTCCCCAGATTCTCAAACAGCTCTTTTTTCTTTTCCGCATATTTCACAACATCCCCAGGCGGATCGCTCATGACCGACGTGAGAGAAAACGTCTTTTCAACTACAGATACCGGCACTTCGTCGAAAAGTTCCTCGGTGAAATGTTTTCCCTTGTACCTTGCGGCATCAATAAAATCCATTAGGATCATGTAATCATCAGGCTCATCGATAAACGGAAGATACTCAAATACCAGCTTATGCTGCGTCTGGTTGCAATAATGATGTATGCAGTTATATGACAGGTCGTTTCGCTTTTTCAAGCGCATACATTCATCAAAAACAAGCAAATAGGAATTGTCGATTTTTTCTAGCAGTGGGTAAAATGTGCGGTACATGATAACTTCGGAAAACGGCACCTTTTCTGCTTCAATCTCTAACGTTGGCCACTCGTCAGGATAAAATAGAATAATGCCCTTCACATCCGGATGGTCTTTGAGATACTCTTTAACGGCTTGTTCCTTCATTTTCATATCGTAGCTAATATTGATTACGCCGGGAACGTGCTGCGACATGAGATTTTCCCGAGGAAGCCCCGTCATTTTCAGATACATGCTGATATTTAACTTCTGTGGCTTAACATGATATTTTGCGGCCTTCTCTGTCGCCATTACGTCAAAAGCCGCCTTAAATGGCTTTAATAGCTTTCTCGCCTCTTCGAAGCTAATATGCCCCGCTACAAATTCACGGCGGATTTGTTCTGCTTCGTTTCTGAGAGATTGATAGTCCATGGTTCCTTTTCCCCTTTCCATCTGTTTATCTCGCGCTTAAATGCCTCGACCATGTTTTCTTTTTTGATAAGACAGTTAATAATAACTCCGTCTATCGTATCCGGCGTATATAAATCCATGATGTATACTTCTTTAGTCTGTCCGATACGATAGACACGGTCTTCACTCTGCATCCGCGTCGCCAGATCAAAATCGTTGCTGTAATAAATGATATTATTACAGAATTGCAGATTCAGGCCGTAGGCTCCACAAGCCTTGTTTGCCAGCATAAATTGAACTTCATCGCGAAATGCTGCCCGGTTTTCCTGCCGCTGTTTTTGATCTACTTTCCCGGTGTACATAACCCAGCGCTTGCCGATATGGTCTAACATTTTCGCGATATCGTCCAGTTCTGTCTGATATTTCGCGAAGATAATACATTTCCCCTGCAAATTTTTCACGATAGCGCAAAGCGCAGTAATCCTCGGATTGTTTTCCCAGGTAAAGATCGGCTCGGTTTTCATGCGCTCGTTCGCTTTAGACAAGACCTTTCGTCCGCTCACGACATGTTGGAGTGCCGTAAACAGCTTATATATTGTCGACGGCTGCATCTCATCTACATTGAGTAAAAATTCATCTTTCGTTTTTTCATACAGAACTGCTTGCTTTTCAGTGAATTTTACCAGTTCTCGCTTGTAATGCTTAGGCGGCAGCAGCAGACATTCCGATTTCTTTACTTGATACGTATACGGCGCAATCTTCTCGGTCAAATAATCAATATTGAGGATATTCCGGATCCGGGTCCGATCCTCAATATCTCTCCCGCTGGGAAGATGAATCGTCCAATATTCTATATGATTGCGTTCAAAAGAGAAAAATGACTTATACCCGAGTATGCGCCAATCCAGCACATACCATTGGGCGAACATATCTGCTTCGTTTTTCGATACCGGTGTCCCGTTAAGTATCATCTTATATTGGCAGGCTTGCGACAGCTGAATGATCCGTCCCGTCCTTATCGCCTTGTGATTTTTTACAAGATTGCTCTCGTCTACAACTAAAAAGACGCAGTGTTTTTGCACAAGCTCACAGAGCATGAGATAGAGACGATCGGACGACGAAAGACTTTCGATCCCCCGAATAATGATGTTATTTGGGAATCCGCCGCAATGATACATAATATCTTCTCGCAAGCTTCTCTTGACGCTGCATGGGCATAGCCACAAAATACAATCTATCTTACCAGCTTCCATACGAAGATTCGCAATCTCAAGCGTCGTCCGCGTCTTGCCCGTTCCTTGCTCCATATATAAGGCACCAACTTTGACGTGCCTTAATTTTTCAAACGCTGCCGCCTGATGCAGCATAAGTTGTGTAGTAAATCGCATAATTCACCTGCTTATACTTCAATCAAATTACTTAAATCTTGCGCTTTTGGCTTCTTAAACCAGCGTTCCTGTTTAAGTTTCTTTACTTTACAAAACAGATAATATTTCCCTTTAAAAACGCCGATGATTTGACGGTGCTTGTTGCTGTAATCATCTACACCGAAAGCTAATCTCAAAGCTCCCATTTGCTTTTCTGTCAGCCAAAATACCTGGTCCTTTTCGTAGTGAATCCCCAACACTACGCGATATTTATTATACTTCGTCCAGCAGAAATCTCGGATTGTTGTTATGATTTTTTCTTCCATTTCCACTTCATTTTCTTTCGTCTCTTGCGCCATTGTTTATTCCTCCTTAAGATCTTTCAATACGTCACGGCTGCTGTTCAGGATATCCTTGCTTGTTTCTACGACTTCGGCTACTTTTGCCGGGTTGACTTTCGCCGTTAATGCGTCAGCTTCTTCTGCTGCCCGCAGTATAGCATCCGCCTTTTCGGTGATATTAAACCCGTGGATATCAGCGATATCCCGTATTTCAGCAAAGAACCGCGTTGCTACTTGCATGCGCCCATAGTAGTATTTATTACTATGCAGGTTCCGAAGAGCGTCCCCTATTTTCAGGTCAGAGCCTTTCCACCAGAACCATACATGCGTGGCGTCTGCATGGGTTATCCAACGGTATTTCCGAGGCTGAAAGTTACCATCGACCGCCATCTGACGGATTTTATCATCATAAATGGTAATGGGGACGCCAGCATTGAGTAGCTTATTCCCAATATCAGCCATGCGATCTTCTGCTGTCCCCGTTGGTCCGCATATCTTTAGCCACCATTTCGAGCCGTCCCATTGGTACCCATCAGCTTTTACGATATCAACAATACTTTCATCTTTTATAAAGGTTGCGACGCATACTATTTCTAACTCGTTAATATAACGGATTTCCGCTCGAGTATCGGTCGTCTGGTTCTCTGGTTTTACCGTCGCTTCTCTTTGCGCTGCAAATATCCGATCCGCTTCTTCCCGTATCTCTTGTACAGTCGGCATAGGTTTCCCGGATTTCCACTTATCTATATAGTCCCATACCGGAGATCTGTCACGATTATCTATCCAATACGAAGCGTTCTGGTGTTGCGCGAAATATTGATACGCATCCCCATAGCATTGTTCCCTTTTTTCGTCATTCAAATAATGCTCCGAATCCGAGGCAGCTCGTTTCCCCTCCGCTTCATTCCATTCGTTAAGCTTCTGAAATAGCTCTGCGCGAAGCTTTCGTGCCCATGAAACCTGTCGTTCACTCCCTTCCAGTGTTGGCAAGTCATTTTCGCCCTCGAATGCCGCTGATTGCTCATCCTTGCATTTTGGGCAGATCTGTTGCTCCAACCAGGCAATCCTACGATTACGCTCTTTCGTTGGACCGTAAAGGGTGACGTCTCCAGTATGCCCGCAAGCGTATGTTACATCGTATTTCATCTTTATCTCCTCCTCAATTTCTTGTTTTCTCTACTATACCATAAATTTTTATTTTTGTGTAGTACTTTTTAGGTTTTTTGTAATACATTTTTTGAAATAAAAAAACCGAGGCAAATGCCTCGGCTGAAACGATCGTTTATTTAATGCGGAACATGACGTCGGCCCTTGCCGCAATATCTTCCGGCATCAGAGACTCATAGACGCTGTCGACAGTCGCTTGAAAATCCATATCGTTATACGGCATGCTGGCCTGCGCAACCACCTCTTTCATTAAACCGACAGCAAAACGATGAGATGAGGAAATCTGCCGCAAGACCTTGATCGTGCCATCATGACTATCAACCATCATGATTAAGATTGACAATCCCTCTTTTTCGCCAAAAGTTAGCGACAGGTCAAGCGTGGAAGCAGCCAAACGTTCATAACGACGAACGTTAAACGGCATATCTACCCATTCAATATGTCCAAACTTGGCTACGATAAAGATTGCATTATCGCGCACATAATATCCCATTTGAAGTTTCCCGTGGCGTACATCTTCAATCTCTTTCTCCGTCGGCCGGTCAAAAAACATTTTGATAAAGGGTCCGCCGTTCTCGTAGTCAAAGACACATCCGTCCTTGACAGTTTCTCCCGTCCATTTGCTTCCAACTACTAATTCCATTATAACGCCCTCCGTTTATTCCTTCGTTTTAGTTCATCCAGCACAATGTGCTCCAACCAGTCCGGCGGTTTTCTCACGCCGCGATCCCAGTCTTGTATTGTGCGATAGGGGGCTAGAAGGAGCTGTGATACGTCTTTGACTGTCAGCCCCATCTCCCTGCGAAGCTTTTTTATTCTTGAAACATTCTCTTCCATGGCAACCTCACAGATATAAGCACAAAGGAGCCATCGGCGCAGTTATTCCCCGTGTTTTCTCGTAGTAGTCGATAATAGAAAATTGTTTCCCGAATTTATTTTCAATGTACATGATAGGCATAATCTCTATGGTTGGCCAGTCCATCGACATATCTTCATCATAGTGATGAATTATTACTTCTGTCATGCGCCCCTGGTAGACTTTCCCTTGCATTTTGCAAAGGTCAATGCGTATAGCCTCGGATTCAAGCAATTCGCGAATGCGCTCTCCTTCTCGTTGTTGCGGTGTCTTTTCGACCAATTCTGCTTCAATCCAATTTAAAAATCCCTGGCGGCGCTTCCAGTCTGTGCTCTTGCGTGCCATTTGTCGGATCCATTTAACTTTCACATATTGCTCTTTCCATCGATCATCTATTTGTGCTTCCACGCGGAGCACTCCGGCGGCATCGCCAACATGAATAAGCAACGCCTTTTCACGCTTGAACCGAACGCGAAAGCCATGGAAAACCTTAAACATAGCAACCCCTCCTTTTTCTATAATTCCATTATACACGCATTGCGTGTTTTGTCAAGCAAAAAAATAAAGCCCCACGGTTTCCCGCAGAGCCTCTTCCTATCGCGCTATACATATCCCAGCTAATACCGCCGCCAACGCTTCCCAGACGTTTCTCTGCGTCCGCAGCCGCCCTTCAATCCTTGCGTGCGCCTTCTCTGACGCTTTGAAGGATTCGCTGGCTCTCTTTAATTCTTCGTTCGCTATCGCCAGCGATTTTCTGGCCGTCTCGGATTCGCTCTTGAGCGCCTGCAATTCTCTCTTCAGCTCGGCTATTTGCCTCTTCGATTCGTTGAGCTGCCTCGTCGCTTCGGTCAATTCCTGATTCGATTCGTTCAAGAGCGTCATCAGCTCGGCGTTGTTCGCTTCCAGCGCGGTCAAGTGATTCTCTAACGCCGTCAGCTGCGTCTCGCTGATTTGATACATCGGGCTCTCGGAGCAGGAACCAACCGATGGCGAAAGCCAAAACAACAACGGTAGCAGCAATATAATACTTAACTTTCTCATTCACAACGACACCTCCGCTTTATTCAACGCCCAACCCTTCCACATATTCCAGCGTGCGCTCTGCACGGTTTGCGTACCCCTCGGCATATTCCTCGCAGGCCGCCGCTTCCGCGTACTCATCGCGGAACGTCTCCGCGCAGACTTCAATGTCATTCATGTCGTAACCCCGCCGCAACCTGTTATAAACAAACCGACACACGACGGACGTCGACGTCGGGCACCACATCCCCGCGTAGACGACACACGCTGGATCGTCGAAACCAGCGACGTCCAAAAGCTCATCCACATAGTCAAGGCAGTCTTCGGAAAGTTTCTGTAGCTGCGCTTCCTGCCCTTCGGGGCTGTCGAGAAGCTCGGACAATGCCTCGAGCTCGTCGGCTTCTTCGATGTCCGAATATTCCCGGCCGACGTATTTACTGCCGCCAGGAATCATCCGCAGTAAATCATCGGCTCGCCCGCCTTCCCATTGACTGACGCCAAGTGACGGATAATCCCCTGCGGTCGAGCATGAGACGGCGTCGTAGCCGCCTTCAATCCCAGTTTCGATTAAGCCCTCGGCGACAAGCCGCGCCATTTCTTCTCTCGTCATTTTTTTAGTCCCTCCATTTTCTTTTCTAAAATCTCATGCAGGCGCGCGGCCTCTTCGACCCCGGCGTCCTGTAAATTCTCAACCACGCTAATAAGTTCAGCGATAGACAAATAGCCAACCAAGAGTACCACCGCCCATGTAGGCTTTTGCAGCACCTGCATCATCAAATCAATAACTTCACCGGCAAACACCACTAAGATGTAGACGATAATTTTCCCAAGGAAGCGGTGCTTTATTTCGCTTGACTTGATATATCGAGCTTCTCTGGCATTGTACATATTCAGCACGCATGCCCAGAACGACGGGTTTTTCCTCCGACGGCTTTTTATCAAATACTGCCGAGACAGTGCAATCCATTTCGATATCAGATCGACAATTACAAGTCCCGTAAAAGCCAGCAAGAGCTGCGCGTGTAGATTAAACACAATGGCGATAAACAACGCCCCCACGCATTTCACAAGCCAAAAATCCGATAATTCATAAACATGTGCTTGTATGTATTTCCCAAGTTCCGTAAAATTCATTTTATGTCCCCTCTTTTCGTATGTACTCTCAATGCACAAAAGCGCTGTTCGGTGCGCGAATCCTTTTCATTTCCATCTCCCTTTCCCGCAAAGAAAAAACCGCCCTGCGGCGGCCTTAAGGCGCTTTTGCGCCCATACTGTAATTGATTTTGTAATTTCCATCAGCGTAGAGCTTGACTTGCAGCACATCATTCAGGGGGTATCCATAATCATAGACGGTTCCATGGAGTGCGCTTTTCCAAATCCCTTTCATGTTGGCCGTAAACGTGAGTTTGTCTACGTTGCAGGTTTCTGTCAGCGTAGCTGCGACCATGCAATAGGCAAACCCCACGCCGCCGTCCACATAGTCTAAAATCTCCTGCCACGCTTCTGCCGGGATGAGTTGGACGTCGGCAGCGTTCATCGCGGTGTTGATAAAACTATCCGCAGATGTCATGTCAATGTCTTTCCATTTGGCGGCGACAAGGTCATAGGTTTTGTAGTGGTTGAGATCAGTGGTTACGCCTACTTTTACCGCTGCTGCACCGCTGACCGTGCTGGTGATACTGGCCTTGGTCAAGGTCTCAAAGTTACCGAGGCGGATGAGCTTCTTTGGCGTTACAACCTTTTCTTTTTTCAGTCCTTTTACCATCCCCCGCACGTTGCTATTTTGCGGGTATAAGCCACATATCTTAAAGGGATCGGCGAAACTCTTTAATGTCTCTGTATTCGCCTCTTCCTTCACCGATTGCAGCGCGTTGACTTTATCCGCCTTGGATAGCGACGACCAATGATCCGATAGCTTCGTCAGGGTTTGCGTCCCTTCTTCGGTAATGCCGTAGGCGACGTCTTTGTCCGTCACATATACGGTTTGCCCGCCATAATCGCAAACCGGCGTAAACCCAACGGGGCATGGATTAGTAAAGGCTGATTCACCGAAATTCATTGTGATATCAACCGGGCTATTGTTGTAAGAATCGCTTCCCCAGCTATTATTGCTGACGACAAAATAGTAATCTCGGCCGAAATCAAATGCCGTGTCCTTGGTGTATAAGAGCGTCCCGCTGATATACAGGAGCATTTTTTTGCTCTCAAAATCAAGGCCGATGCCGATATACCCAGACCACGGAACCCATAGCAAATTGACTGTACTGCCTATTTGATCATACAAATACAGCCTGTTATACGAGCTTGACGACGAAATAAGCATGTATGCTACGTTAAACAGCGCGTGATCTTTCGTCGCGATTCCAATAAAAGCTCCCGAATCTTTTGACGAGTTATGATGTGCAAAGGCATATTCAAAATATTGCCTGCCACTGCACAGAGCGGGCTTATCGGAAAAATAGGTAGGCGTGTATCGCGTTATCGTTTTTAATAACTCACCATCAAAGCGAATTTTTCTCATGATAGATAGGCCCCCTCAAACACTTTGTAGTCTCCAATACGGATAAACGCACTCTCGGCGATATAGTTTCCTTCTGTTGTCAGCGATACAGTCGCCGGGGATGAATAGTTGATCTTCGGATGCATCGTCCCATCAAAAACTACCGTTTCCGTATGGAGAAAGTCCGATTCATCGTCGTTCATAAAATCGCACTCAGTCAAGACCTGCCCTGCCGCTCCGGCTTCAAACTTTAAGACCTCGATCGGCGGCAGACAGAAGGTTCTTGTCTTATTGATGGCGATATCGACGACTTTGGGGGCGGCGGGCGTGGCGGTGACGTTCAGCTTCGTAATCTGGCTATATCCGCCGTTACTGCCGATAACCGTCTGGTCGCTGCCGATTTTCTTCCAATACCCTGCCTCTTCGTCTTGCGCAAAATCTCCGCTGGTATGGGCGACAAGGCACATGTAAAGATTATCCCCATAGCGCACAAGCTTATTGACGGGATACGGCGTATTCGTTTCCCAAGGCACCGCTTTTCCCATATCCTCACTGCTGGCTCCGCCGCTTCCGCTGCCGATACGTTTCAGCTCGCAGGTCATCGTCCCGCTGGTGGCCGTCGCCCCTTCCGTCGTATCATTCGGCACTTTTGCGGCGCTGGTTCCCGCCGTTATGACCTGCCAATAGCCCCACGAAGGCGTCGTTGGCGTGCGGAACACGTCGCCCTCCCCATAGGCGGTGTCCGGCAGAAACTTCTTCCAAAGCTGCCAATCGTCAACCTCTTTTGAAGCGGTGAGACGGCGCAGTATGAGCGAACAGGTGCCGTCCGTGGCCGTGTCCCCTTCGCCATGTCCCACCGGCTCCGTATCGCCGGATGTGCCGGGATTCGTTACCTCCCAGAATCCCCAAGTAGGGATCGTCGTCGTACGAAAGACGTCCTGCTTTTGGTAAGCTGTTCCCGGATGCCACATTGGCCAATGCGCGTTACTGTCCGCGTGCTTTTTGTGGAGTGCGTTTTTATCGATCTGTATCAAGGCGGCGTTAAATTGCGCCGACAGCAGCGGCTTCGAGGTGTCAATCAAAGGGATGGAAAGATTTGTTGTGTTGCTCATATTGTCACGTCCTTTCTTCGATGGTTGTCCCGTTCCATGCGTAGCTCTGCACCTGTCCGCCGGAAGCCGCCGGAACGTAGAAGGAATTAAAGGCAAAGCCATTCTGCATCGTATAGGTATCGTACTGCTCTTTCCCCGTCACGATAAGGATATCGCCGGTGGCGGCATATCGCTTCCCGTCATGGCCATAAATGCCATCGGCGGATGGTGTACCGATGAGGAAGATGGGCATATTCTCATACATGACAGTGGTTTCGCCCGCCATCGGCCCCGCAGGAGCCACGATTCTATCCCCGCCGCTCCATTCTTTCATCCGCTCCATGGCGGCTGCGGCGTTCGGCACGATGTCCACTAACGTAGGGATCGTCCATGTAAACGTCCGCTGCTGCGGTTGATACGACAAGAGGCCATCCCGCCGGGCGTAAAGTTTCGCCGTAACGGTGAGGGAAAGGTCTTTTATGCCTCGGCAGAATGCCTCCCATGTCACCACCGCCGGAGCCTTGTCAAAAGGAAACCGCGCCATCTCCGCCCCATTCGTCATTTCCACGAGGTAATCCGTCCCCGCCTCGACCGCGAACTCCGCCTTCCCCCAATACTCCACCGCATCGTCCTGCGATACCATGCCGAGGCTCTGGCGATTATTGCGCGGGACAAATGCAATGGTGAGATCGCCGACAATCTTCTCTACGGTATACGCTTCCGTATGATTGCGGTCGCTTAGCCGGACGCGGCCGGGAACCGAAGGCCGTATACTGCGCTTTCGGGTCTTAAACGTCTGTGCCTTGGCGTAGTCAAATTCCTCCGTATGCGTGATGGAGGAGGTCAGGATATTGTACGCCTCGGTGACGGCCGTTTTCGAGCGGCAGACGGGGCCGGTTCCGGTGACGAGAAGATACTTCCCCGCCGATACGAAGAACACATTGGCCATCGCGTTATGACGGGCCGGAACCGTATCGCACACGCCCCGCAAGATCCCTTTGATCTGCCAATGGCCGTTGGGCAGTTCAAGGAGCGTGCTGTAAGCGATGATCTCGTCGTCGATGAGAAGGAGACGGCTTCCCTGCCGTGCCGTCGCGATATCGGCGACCACGCTTGAGGGAAGGTCTTTAATGCCCCCGAGGTCGGATATCTCAAATCCAACGAGGTCTTCCACCGCCGAAAATTCTTCAAGGCCGTAAATCAATCGCCCGGTCGGCGTCCACTTGCTGAGGCTGGCCGTACTCTCAAAGCTGCCGTCTTCCGGCTTGCGCCATACCGTCCAGAGCGTCGTATCGATAGACGGCAAGGCAGCAAAAGCGGCGACGTAGGTATCGTTGTCCGTGACCAATTCATAGGGCATTTCAAGATAGCGAAAGTCCTGCGCCCCGGTGGGGAATTTCTCTTCCGGCTTCCATTCCGTCGAGCCGGAATATTCAAACTCACTCTTGGCAAGTCCCCAGATATCCTCCATGCCTTCCAGCCGGATTTCCCCTTCCGTCAGCTTGGACACGTCCACATCGGTCACCCGGATGAGCATATTTTTAATGCCGTACGGTTTCCAGTTCAGGAGAACGACGTCGCCGATGCGGACATCGTAGATCTGCCGGTTGCCGGTGATGGACACCGTAGCCAATGGGAACGCCTGCGTATGGAGTTCCCGCTTCGCCGCCCAAAGGGCATTGACCGCCGTGGTGAAATAAGTGTAGCTGTAAGATTTTACTGTCTGTACCCCGCTGTTTATCTCAATCGCCGCCGGGTCTTGGGTAGGAACGCTGGCTTGCTCGTATTTCGCCTCTGCCGCCGTGAAATCGACGGAAACCTTGCTGACGATCTGCGACCAGTCAAGCCGGGTAAAGGTGACCTGAGCGCAGTTGGAGGTATCCAGCCGCAAGCAGGAAGAAACGTCGTAATCGTCCCGGATGAGCTTAAAGACTAACTTCCCAGTGTGCGGATCAGAAAAGCGGGCCGCATTGATATGCTCGCAGATGTTATCAATGAGGGTCTGCCCTTTCGTTAGGCTGTTTAGCTGTACGCTAATGCCCAGGCCCTCTTCTTTCAATGTTTTTCCCATAGCGACGAGGGCTTCAAGGTCGATATCCTCCGGGTTTTCCGCCAAACCCCAGTCGCGGTTCGTTAAGATCTCGTAAATGGCTTCTGCCGGGTTTGCATCCTCGCCGATTTGTCCCAATCCGAGAGTATCAGGACAGTTTTGCAGTTCAATCCAGAGCGCCGGAATCGTCGCCTGTTTTCCAATGTAAGCCGTAGGTACGACCATGCTGACAAAAGGCCGATAAGCCGTTGTCAGTCCGCGAAGCTCCTCCTGCACCGTCGCTTGGCTCATCTGCTTTACCATCCATGGATCCGTTCCCTGTGTCTCTCCGCCGAGGTAGAGATGAAGATCCCCGACGAACCCCCCCTGCTCATCCGGGCCGCCGAAAAGCTCCTCGTTATTTATAGAAACGGAAAACACCGCGCCACTTTGTCCTTCCCGGCTGATATCGCCATTCCAGACATCCTTCTCATTGAGATAGATGTGCCGGACGCGCATATTTTCCCCCGACCAGCTGATGAGATATTGATAGCCAAGATAATACTTAAATCCCTTCTGCACCGTCGTCTTGAGATTGCGTCCGTTGATGAGCCAGTTGAGGAGCCAGATAAAGAGCATCCAAACAAGTTTCGGCGTCAAATCATCCTTGGTCGTTCCTTCGCCGCTTGTAGCTCCGGCTCCGCCCGATGTTTTGACCGGCTGTCCCGGATGGGAACGCCCGGTTGTAGGGGCCGTAATTACCTGCATGATGAGCGACAAGACCAGCGGCCAAGCGTTAAATTTCGCATGGGCCGCGTAGGTCTCCGTGTATGGCTTCGCGCTAAAGTCACCGAAATAGGCGACAATGGGCGATT
>CAJPUA010000012.1 GCA_905373705.1 uncultured Schwartzia sp.
GCGCGTACTCCTGATGCCGCTCGACAGCCGCCCGCCCTGTCTCGACTTCGTCGTCGCCCTTGGTACACTGGGAAGTGTCGCGATTGTCACCCCTCCCGTGGAAATTCTCGACTATTACTCCAAGCCCGGCGATACCGCCGCTCTCCAGCATTGGACGGAAGAGAATATCGCCGGCTGCGACTACGCCATTTTATCGATCGACCAACTCCTGCACGGTGGTCTTCTCGCCTCGCGCGAAGCGAAAAAGACCCCGGCCGACGCCGAAGCTCTCCTCGCCTTTCTTCGGCATCTCCACGCCGCCCATCCGGAAATCCCTCTTTATGCCTTCAACATTTTGCCCCGGCTTACACCGCCCGACAGTATCGACGGCGCGCAGGAACGTAAAGATCTCCTGCGCTATTCACGGTTGGCGGATCAGATTGATCTGCAAACCATTCCCGCCCCCAACGACCTCGCCGAACTCAATGATCTGCGCGCCGCTATCCCTGCCGTCAGCCTGCGCCATTACGACGCGCTCTTTCAGGAAAACACCCGCCTCAACCGGCAACTCATCGATCTCGCCGCCGAGGGAATTCTCGCCCGTCTCGTCATCGGGCAGGACGACGGCGAATGCTACGGTATTCCCAATCGCGAACGGCGGCGGCTCCTTGCTGAGCTTCGCCAGCGCCATATAAAGGATGATATGGTCGTCTTCACCCATGGCGCAGATGAGATCGCCCAGACCCTGCTCACCGCCGCCGAAACGAAGCGCGACGGCTTCGCCCCGCGCATCGCGCTTCGTTATAACGATCCCGCCACGCCGGGACGAATACTCCCCTACATGGCTGCCGATATGGAAACGATCGCCGAGGAAAAAATCCGGCTCCTCGGCGGCACGGAAGTCCCTGATCCCGACGCAGCGGACTTCACTCTATTTCTCTCGGCAAACGACGCCGCTACTCTCGGCAGCCGCCGCTCTGCCGCCGACGAAATCAAGACGCTCGTCGCCGCCGGACAATCTGTCGCCGTCGTCGATCTGGCGGAGCATTTCCTCGCCGAAGAAAGCCTGCTCCCTTTTCTGGTAAAAAATGACGTCCCCCTCCACGCGCTTACTGCCTATGCGGGCTGGAACACTGCCAGCAACGCCATTGGCACCGCCACCGCCGAGGCTTGTCTCCTCGAAACCGCCCGCCGCCGCGCCCGCACCGCCGATGACACGCGCCGCCTTTACGCCGCCCAGCTTAACTTTCTCGACGGACGCTTTCTCGAAGACTATTTTTACCTCCGGGACATTATCGACGGCATGAACCTCATGCTGCGAAAAGCGGGCTACCGCAATGTCAATGACCTCGACTTGGAACATAATGCCCGTTGGGCGAACGATATGCTCCAACACGCGCTGAACCGGCGTATTGCTGCCTTCAGCAATACACCTGCCTTTCGCGCTCCCATCACCGTCATGTCCCCTGATGGTCCCATCCGTCTCGCCGTCCGCCGCCTTGCTGCCAACGCATGGCACCCGTGGCCCCGCACGTTTGAAATCCGTCTTCAGTCACGATCAGAAATTGAAGAATTGAAATGAACGCCTAAAAATTCTCTGACCCTTGAATCTAAGACTTACATGTATAGCAAGAGAAGAATTTTTATCTCCAACTTTTCTACAAACAATCGTCGCAAATTCTTTGTCAACCGCTGTCACTGCTGAAATAAATATGTTATAATTAACCATACTCTTCTGATAGCATTTCGATTTTATGCGCCGGACTGGTACCGGGCACGGAGAATGCAGGTGAATCTATGATAAATTTACCGATAAAGAAACTGCGCCCCGGCATGGTCACGGCGCAAAGTATTTACAATACGAAAGGCGCCAGCTATCTGACCCGAGGGACGGCGGTCAGTGAGCAGTACATCTCCCGGCTGAAAAAACTTGGTGTCACCAGTCTCGCTGTTACTTCTCTTAACCCGGCGTTCGCTCCCAGTCCGCCGGACGATATTATCGGGGAGCGGACACGGATCAAGGCGATCCACAAAGTTTACGACACGTTTCATGAGCTGGAGGCAACCGGCGAGCTCAATATTGAGCCGCTGTCCGCTATCTCTGAAACCATGCTGGACGATATTCTTTCGAATCAGAACAATCTGGTACAGCTCACAGATCTGCGCCGCCACGATGATTACACCTTTTCCCACAGCGTCAATGTTGCTGTTCTTGCGACTATGCTGGGAACTTTATGCCGTTACTCCAAGTCAGATCTTCTAACGCTGGTTTTAGGCGGTCTTTTACATGATATTGGGAAGGTCAACGTCCCGGCGACAATTCTGACAAAAAGAGGACGTCTCACGCAAAGCGAATTTTCTCTCATGAAAATGCACCCTGCGCTTGGCGAGGAAAAGCTTCTTAACCTCTCAGTTCCCTCGGCCAAGCTTTTAGCCATTATTGCCGGTCAGCACCACGAGCACCTGAATGGGCAAGGCTATCCCCGGCATCTCATGGGCGACAGCATCCACCGCTTCGCTCGTATCGTCGCTATTGCCGATGTCTACGACGCGCTCACCAGCCAGCGTTCTTATAAGCCGGCCTATAAGCCGCACATCGCTTATCGCATTATGAATCGCTGCTCTGTAGGACAGTTTGACCTTGATCTCCTGAATTTATTTTTTAACAATGTCGCGATTTATCCCACGGGTACCGTCCTCAAGACGACGCTGGGCTACGCGATCGTCCGCGAATCGGAGTTTGGCCGCACCTTGACCCCAAAGATCTGCGTCTTTGCCGATCCTGAGCAAAAACTTGTCCCTCATCCTTTCGACGTCGATTTGCAATATTGTCCGAGCGATACGGTGCAAACCGTTGTCGAAGATCTGGAGCTGCTCCCGCTCTGCTATCGTCTGAAATTTGACCCGGCGCAGCTTTTAGACGGAATTCGTCATTGCACAGAACAAACCGTCACAGTCGACGTTTCCGCCTCCTGACAGAGCGCCCATAGCGGCGCCTGTTCGAAGCGGAAACGTTTATTTCTACATTAATACTTACCCATACAGGCTACATAATAAAAGCGAACCTTCTTATAATAACATGACGAATACATATAAAAGAGAGCCATGTGTGAATCAGAGTGGATTCACACATGGCTCTCTTTTTCTCCGTTAAAACTCATGTCCAATAATTTTTAATCTCTCCGTTATCCACGGCATGCTTACTGCAGCGTCTGAACAAAGGCTTCCAATCGTTCCGCCGCTTTTTTGACTTCCGATAGGTTCACTGAAATTTGCTCCGTCGAAGCGGCCTGCTCCTCGCTGATCGCGCCCGTAGTTTCAATTGAGTGCGATATTTCCGCCACCGCGTGGTTCATCTCGGAAAGCGTCGACTGGATCCTTTCCGTTGCCTCCCGCGATTGTTCAGCGAGCTTTCGCACTTCCTCAGCCACCACCGCAAAACCACGCCCCTGCTCACCGGCACGCGCCGCCTCGATCGCCGCGTTAAGCCCCAGGAGGTTTGTCTGCTGCGCGATATTATTGATGAACTCGATGACCTTGATCGTATCCGCGTTTTTCTCTTTCAGAACCGCCGCCTGTTCCACCGATTCCTGCCCCGCCTGCGCCAGCTCATTGGCACTCTGCGACACTTCCTCCACCGACGCGTAGACCGTCTGTGTCAGCCGGGAAATAGAATTCATTGCCGCAGCCAATTCCGCCGTATCGTTGACATTCAGCACCGCCGAAATCATCCCGATGGCTTCGCCATGAACCCCGTGAATCGGAACGTTGATCACCTTAATCGGAAAACCATACTTCTCTTTTTCCACCTGATAAGTATCTATTCGGTCTTCTTTGATACAGCGCTCCATCCGCGGCGTTATCGGCGTTCCTTCCGTCACCCGAATATCCAGCTCGCGCCCCGGAATATAAGTCAGGAGCTTCTCCTTATCCGTCACCCGAATTGCCGCGTCCTCCCGAAAAATAGCGCCGACATAAGGCGCTGCTGTCTGCAGCGCGCGCAGAATATCCTCGTTCGTATTCATCCCAGTCGGTAAAGCCATAAACTCTCGCATCCTCCCTAAAGAATTATCGTATTTCCTGGCGGAAATTATATTCTTTCTTTCGCCCCATAGCTTGAAAATTCGACGAAAGGAGTTAAACTCCTCTTAACTACGGGAAAGATTCCATCGTCCCTTAGCCGACATACTCCCGTACGATTTTCATGCAGTAAAGAAGCTTGGTCAGACGGAGAATTTCGCCAACTCGTTTTGCAGCTCCTGCGCCTCGAGCGCCAACGCTCGACTGGCTTCCTCCATCGCTTTCAGCCCGTCTTTCTGTCGCTGGGCGATGTCGGCTGACGCTTTCATTGCTTCCGTCATGACGCTTGAGGAATCCGCTACTCCATCGACCTCGTGCCGCACCGCGTCGCTGCTGGCGGCTACCATTTCCACTGCTTTGGCTGACTGCCCAATATGTTCCGCCATCCCCTGCACTCGTGTGTCAATGTTGCCGAACGCCTGAGAGACAGAGACCACCGCCGCCGCGCTGGATGTAACTTCTTTCTCACCGTCATTAACCGCCTGCACCGCCTTCTCCGTATCCGACTGGATAAGCGATATACGGGCTGCGATATCGTCCGCAGAATGACTCGACTGCTCCGCCAGCTTTCGTACCTCCTCAGCAACAACGGCAAAGCCGCGCCCATGTTCACCCGCCCGCGCCGCCTCGATCGCCGCGTTAAGCGCCAGCAGGTTCGTTTGCTGCGCGATAGCGGAAATCTGCTCGACAATATTGCCGATCTCGTCCGAACGCTTGCCAAGCGCCTGCATAACGTCAGCCGCCTGTGTGATCGTCGTTTCCAGCGATTCGATCTTGTGGGTCGCTTCCTCTACCGTCTGCTGCCCCACGGTAGCCGCTTCACGAATCTCGCTGCTGGACGTCACAATCGATTCAACGCCCGAGCGAATCTCGCCGATAGAGCCGGCGATCTCGCCGATTGTCGCGTCGACCGCATGCATAGACGATTCCTGAGTCGCCGCTTCCTCGCTCGTCTCTTCAATCGTGTGGGCAATCTTCTCCCCTGCCGTTGCCGCGTCATCCGCTGTCGCCGTCAGCTCTTCAGACGACGAGGCCAGATTCGTCGCCGTAGCCCCTACGCTATGCAGAAAACCGCGGACTTGTCCCAGAAATTCGTTGATATTGCCGCCAAGCCATTTAAGATCATTATCCGCGGCAATCTCAATCCTGCTCACCGAAAAGCGGCCATTCGTCTTTCGGAAAGCGGCGGTCAGCACATTGAGCGGCGCTACAATCCCCGTCATCATATAGCGTGCCAAAAGCAGGATCGCCCCTATGAGTACGACAATCGAGGCGGCGAACAGCGCCAGTACGAAACGAACCCGATCCCGCTCCGTTTCGTAATCCTTTTCCGTGCGTTCGCGTAAAACCTGGTCAAACTCGTTAAGCTTATCCGCGATCTCTGTTTTGGCGGAAATATACGTTGCATCGGAAAGAATACGGTTCGCGTAAGCTT
Source organism: uncultured Schwartzia sp. (assembly GCA_905373705.1). Lineage (GTDB taxonomy): Bacteria > Bacillota > Negativicutes > Selenomonadales > Selenomonadaceae > CAJPQU01. The sequence goes on from CAJPUA010000012.1 coordinate 5,495, forward strand.
CCGGCGTTTCCCCCGGCTGCATGGGCAGAGAAGCGCCCGCGCCCTTTCCTTCGAGAGCAGCGAAAGCGATCGCTTCCCGCTCCGCGAGAACGTTTGATTTCTTATTCGCCTCAGCCAGGAGGTTTAGCTCCCGATCCGTAAAGCCGTTCTGCTTCATAAGCTCGATAAGGGCAATCTTCTGTCCCGTTTTCGCCAAAGCCGCCTTCACGTTCTGCGGCGGCTTTGCCCAGTAAGTAGCGCTGTAATCCTGCGGGCGGTCGATCTTTCCGGCGCGGATATCGACGATTGCGTTATATATATCCTTGAATCGCGCGCTTTTCGTTTGGGCATATAACCGCGCATACTTCGTAAGATCATCGCTCGATTGCCGCATCTCGCGCGCCAGCGCGCCTGCGGTTTCTTTCTGCTGCACCGCCGCGGCAAAATCATCCAAAACCAACTTCATTCCGTAAGCCAGTCCGCCAATGACAACAGCGATAAGCGCCACGGTCACGGTAAACAGCGTGGTTACCCTGCGGATGCTCATATTACGATCGCTCCCCTTCTTCGTTTGCCTCAGGCTTTTGCCGCCCCTGTGCCTCCTTTTCCCTCGCCGCCAGCCTTTGGTTCTCTCTGATCTTATAATCTCATTAAATATTCGCTGTTCTCTGTTTTTTTCCTTCTCTTTACCCTAAGCCGAATTGGAAAAAGAAAAGACATAGGCAAAGCTGGATATCATAACACGCACGCTTTCCCAGTTCATTATTCTCGTACGGCTTTTAAACTACTCCCACAGCTCCGGATACACCAACCGGGAAACCGCTTCCACCGCATCCACAAAGGATTGAGTAACCGACGAGAGATGGCGATCCTCAATCAAAAATACCTGATGGTTCTTTACGGCTTTTATATTTTGAAACGCCGGATCGTACAAAATATCCTGATGGAGTTTGCTATCTTTAAGAGAGCGGGCGCATAAAATGACGTCCGGATCCAGTTGTATCACTTGTTCCTTAGAAAGATGCTCCCCGCGCTTCAGATTCACTACCCCACCGCCATTAATAGCGCCCGCCTCTCGGCAAATATTATCAAAAGATCCGTTTTTCCGTCCAAAAGCGCCGTTGATCGAATAGGCAATGACCAATTTGGGTGTTTGAATCGCTTTATTCTTTTCTTGGATCAACGCCAACTTTTGATCCATTCTGCCTGTCAGTTCCCGGCCTTTTTCCGACAGGCCCAGTTTTTCAGCAATCCGTAAGATGCGATCCTTTAATTCTGAATAGCTATTGGGAACCCCTAACGACACTACATTTAATTTCATGTCTGTCAGAATGTCGGCCTGATCTCGGGAAAAAACTACGGGAATCAATACAATATCCGGCTGGAGAGAGACAATTTCCTCTGTGCTGGGATGTTCGGACACCTCCCCTTTTACCTTTTGGGCCGCTTGGGCGATCTCTGGAATCGGGGAATTTTTGCTGGAAGGACTGACGGCTACGATTTGCTCCGGCTGTGCTAAGGCCATAACAATTTCTTGCAGCGCCGGACTGATCGCCAATATCCGTCGGTATTTGAGAGATGTATTCTGGCTGGTTACTGAGGTTGTTTGATTTTGTATAAAAAGGTGACTAAGCCAAGTTACTCCGCATACTGCGATGACCAATGTCAAGAAGCAGCTTATGATGATAAATCCCTTTTTCATAGAATCTGTCCTTTTCTCTCCTAGAGCAAAAGAGAGGAAATGGAAGCCCTCCATTCCCTCTCTTTTCTGATGATAACGGCCGGCCTTCCGCCGTAACGTTTCGTCTCAGTGATTTCTCATCGTAAATGGCTTACCGTAGCCCAAATACACTCAGAAAGTACAGGTGTAAGTCATGGACCAGTTAAAGGGACGGGCCAGATTTTCACTGACATTCATGACATTATCCCGGTTCAGCAGATTATAAAGATTGAGCTTGAAACTGTTATATTGATCGGGGGTATAGGATAAAACGGCGTTTAAATCTACTTTATCACGTAAGGCGTGATACTTCCCATTGATCGTTTTGCTGGCATCCTCCCTGTCCCCCGCCCAAAACAAATTGAGGCTGGAATGAAACTTACCGGTGGTATATTGAACGCCGGTCGTCATCTGCCACCGGGAAGTCTCCTGCACCCATACCCCGGAATCCTTGGCCTCCGGATTCTGTACTGTAAAGCCGGCATTGTACTGCCATTTATCCCCTAATTTCTGGGTATATTCCACTTCCAGCCCGGTGTTGCGAAATTCCCCCAAATTCACTTGGATATAATTATCCGGATTGATGCCCGGGGGCGGCGTCAGCCCTAAATCCTTGTATTTTCTCCAAGCGAATTTATTCTCCATTTTCATAGTAAACACGGCCGCCTTAAAGGAGCTGGTGTCGGTGACGTGCTTGACCCCGGTCTCGTAAGACCAGCCCTCCTGAGGTTTTAAGTTATCGTTGCGGCCCGTGCCGGACAGGGTATAGCGAGAGTTGATGGCCGGCATTTCAAAAGATTTGCCGATATTCGTGTACCAGCTGGTTTTCTCGTCGATCTTATAAAGGGTTTGTAGCTGCGGCAAATAGACGCTTTTGGACGAATCCACGTCGTTTCCCTTAATAAAGTGCGCCCTGATGCCGAAAACCGCCGAAAATGTATTGGAAAACTCATGGGTGTAAGAAGTATACAGCCCCAAGCTATCGCGTATAGTCACATGGGCGCGGTTGACGATTTCTTCATATTTTTCTCTGTCGGCCGTAAAACCGGCGACTAAGGATCCCTGCTCGGAAAGCTTCCATTGTTTTGTCGTATCAAAATCGATGCGGCTCAAAATGATATTGCTGCTGGCGCCGCTGCGGCTCACTTTTCCTGTCGTGGTAAATTGCTGTCCGTCAATCCGGCGGCGATTATAAGAAAGGTTCGAGGTCAAGTTGTGCGCCTTGTCGGCATAAATCAAAGCCACATGATCCCGCTTGTCGTCATATTGGTAACCGGTCTTGCGCCGGCGACCCGTTCCGTCTAAGTACTCCATCCCGGTGCCATTCGTCTTGGTGTGTATGTAATTCAGGGTCAGATCCGGGGCAAAGTTTACGCTGGCGAAGAGATTATCTTTGTTATATTTTTTGCGGATGGATTCATAAGGATTATCGTAGCGAATTTGTGAATCATGAAACGTGCTGAAATATTCACGGCCCACGGAAACAAGATACTTATCCCCCTGACTCGTGAACTCGCCCCCTTTATTCACATCGCCTAAAGTTACTGAAGCCGAATTTTTGATGGGGCCTCCTGTTTTCGTAATGATATTGACCACGCCGCCCATGGCCTCGCTGCCATATAAAACGGAGTTGGAACCTTTCACAATTTCAATGCGTTCTACCGCAGAAATAGGAATCCCCGCCGTGGAATTGTAATTGTTTAAGTTGATGGGGGACCCGTTCACCAAAATCAGCGTTCCTTTATCCAGCCCCCGGATATAGGTGCGCCCCGTAGAGCTGCCGTTATCTCCCTGCCCGCTGGCATAATTGTAGCTGGTGATGCCAACCGTTTGATCCAGCGCATCAAAAACACTCAGATAGCCACGGTTCTCAATATCCTTCGCTGTAATGACGGTCGTGGTGGCCGGTGTCCTCAAATCTTTGGTTTCCGAACGCTGAGCCGTGACGACGATGGTATCCAAGGTGTATTCATCCAAGCCATCTTCTGCCGCCTGCGCCTGCCCCATCAGGCCGCCCGTCAATAAAAAAGGCAGGATAAAGGAATACGTCAACTTCTGTTTTAACATATAAACTCTCCTTACCGAATAATATTATATACAAACTCAATTATATTTTATAATAAATTCATAATCAAGTCTATAGGAAATCTTTGCCGCGCGTAAAATTTTGTAGTATTGAACCAGATATGATGGCGAACAATATAAGAAAGATTTCTCCATCATCCGACCTCATTCTTTTGCATCCTTGCCCAAATTTGCCGCGCCATAAGCTTCCCAATATAAAACGACAAAAATACAGGGAGCGCCTAAGAGCGTTTTTTACCAAAACACCCTTTGACGCTCCCTGGCAAATGACGGAGCTGCCTTCTACACGCTTCCCGTGTCAACCAAAAAGTTCAGCCGGCGGCGAAATAATATCAACGAAAGAACATCGTATAATACCCATGCCCGAAAATATAAAGCACGATAAGCGGCAAAAGCCACGTCACATAAAAGCGTATCCACGCAGGAAACCGCAGTCCCTGCCCCGTATCCGCTTCGCGAAGAAAATTATCCCATCCCCATCCGTAGCGGCTTACGCAAAAAAGAAGATAGATTAAACTCCCCAGCGGCAAAAGATTATTGCTGACAAAAAAATCTTCCAAGTCCAAAACGCCGCTTCCCAGCCCGAAAGGCTGAAATCCCTGCCAAAGATTAAAGCCTAACACGCAGGGGAGGGACAACAAAAAGAGCAGCGGCACGCACCACGCGATAATGATCTTCCGATCCCGGTGCAAAAGCTCCATCAAACAGCAGATAATATTCTCAAACACCGCGATCACTGTAGACATAGCGGCAAAAAACATGAAAAGGAAAAACAGCGTTCCAAAAATCCAGCTGCCGGGCATATTATTAAACACGTTAGGCAGAGTGATAAAGAGGAGTTCAGGCCCGCTGCCCGGATCAATGCCATAGGAAAAACACGCGGGAAAAATAATGAGTCCGGCCGCCAATGCTACGAAAGTATCCAGCAGGATGACCCAGACCGCCTCTCCTGTGAGGCGCTTTTTCTTTTCAATATAGCTGCCGAAAATCGCCAAGGCGCCAATTCCAAGGCTCAAGGTGAAAAAAGCCTGTCCCATGGCGGCAAACACAATTTCACCGGTCCCGTAAGTCATGAACCGCTCAAAATCCGGCAGCAGATAATATCGCAGCCCCGCCTCGCTCCCCGGTAAGAGAACAGAATTGACCACCAAAATCATCATCAGGAACAAAAGGCAGATCATCATGACCTTCGTGATGCGCTCGACGCCGGCCCTCACCCCTAAGTAACAAACGCCGAACCCTAAAAGAATCACCGCCGCCATATAGCCGCCCATCGTCACCGGATCTGCTAAAAGACCGCCAAATTTCTGACCGATACCCGCCACATCAAGGCCGGCGAAGCCGCCTCTCGCCATCTCCCAGAGATAGTAAAGCATCCAACCGGAGATCGTCGTGTAAAACATCATCAAGAGCATATTACCGGCGATAGCTCCGTATTTATACCAATGCCACTTCGTTCCCTTCGGTTCCAATACGTCGAAAGACATCGCCACACTCCGGCAACTGGCGCGCCCTACCGCGAATTCCGCCACCATGATGGGCAGCCCCAGAATCGCCAAAAACACCAGATAAATTAAAACAAACGACGCGCCGCCATACTTTCCCGTAATGTAAGGAAATCGCCACACGTTGCCCAAACCGATTGCGCACCCCGCCGACACCAGGATAAATCCAAAACGAGAAGAAAAAGTGCCCCGCTCCATTGCACCCCACCGCTTTCTGAAAGTATACTCTTTCATAAAAAACATTTCTATAATTATAAAAGATTGTGCCACGCTTGGCAAGCGAATCTTCCTTCTTTATATTCCCATTGACATAGTAGGAAATAATCTATACAATGATTCTCAATAACACAGTATCTATTCAGTAATAGAAAAGGAGATGACCCTATGCAAGAATCAGGACACATTTTTCTGGCCCGAATGGGGAAAACGAAACTCCGACCGGGAGGAATCGACGCCACGAATTGGCTGCTGGATAAAGCGAATATCAAACCAGATTCCAAAATTTTAGAAGTGGCCTGCAATATGGGCATGACCATGATACAAATCGCCAAAACATACGGTTGTCACGTCATCGGAATAGATTTAGACGAAACGGCTTTGGATAAGGCTCGGAAAAAGATTCGCAAAAACCACTTAGAAGACAAACTCTCCGTCCGCAACGGTAACGCTTTTGATCTGCCATTTGCTGATGCCAGCTTTGACATAGTCATTAATGAAGCCATGCTGACCATGTTAGTAGGGAAAGACAAAGACCGGGCCCTCACAGAATATGCCAGAGTACTTAAACCGGGCGGCATACTTTTAACTCATGACGTACTGCTGCAAGAAGATTCTCCAAAGGCGCAGCAAGAATTATTGTCCGGACTTTCCCGAGCCATCAATGCTCACGTGGAACCTTTAACCTTAGAAGGCTGGAAGGAAAAAATCGAATCTCATGCTTTTCGAACCGAGCAAAATTATGGAAAAATGACCCTGCTTGATCCTATCGGTATGCTGCACGACGAAGGGCTAGACGGTACCTTGAAGATTATGACCAATGCCATAAAAAAGGAAAACCGCCAAATGTTCTCCGAGATGTTTGATTTCTTTAATGAGCATGCCACACAACTCGGCTATGTCGCTAATTATAGCATTAAGCTCTAAGTCCCTCACTCTCTCCGATATTGATCATATCATGACCACCCGTCAAACGGGTGGTTTGCTCGCCCCTATAAGGGGCAGTTACCAGCCAGCGTCTAAAGACGCTGGCTTTCACTACGTTCAAGCCAGATTGCTCTTGACTCGTCACCGCCCTTAAAAGGGCGTTCGTACTACTTGCTACCCTTAAAAGGGTCTTCGTATTCCTTCACACTCAACTTATCCATCGCGATATCATGACTTTCTTGCTCTTGGATATACTTGCGAATCGTTGCTTCATTTAACCCAACCGTACTCACGTAATATCCTTCTGCCCAAAAGTGTCGATTCCCAAATTTGTATTTCAAATTGGCGTGTTTGTCAAATATCATTAACGCACTTTTCCCTTTGAGATATCCCATAAATTGTGATACACTAAATTTCGGCGGAATGCTTACCAACATGTGCACATGGTCGACCATCAAGTGTCCTTCTAAAATCTCTACACCCTTATACGCACAAAGTTGCTTTAATATGTCACGAATGCTCTCTTTGTACTGGTTGTAGATGATTTTTCTGCGGTATTTGGGCGTAAATACAATGTGATACTTGCATAACCACTTTGTGTGCGATAAACTATTCGCTTTCTGTGCCATAAGCACCTTTCCTTTCTGTGTACTGGCTTGAACAACCTTAGTATACTACCCGGAAAGGTGTTTTTGGTATAACCCTTTAGCTTCCACCCGCATAGCGGGTGGTTTTTT
>CAJPUA010000013.1 GCA_905373705.1 uncultured Schwartzia sp.
CGCAGAAGAATAAAGGGAAGGCGCTTTTCCACGGGACATAAAAACCGGAGCCTTTTAAGGCTCCGGTTTTTCGGCATATAATGCAATTAAAGATGGGAAAAGAGCGGCAGGTATTCCATTGAGAGCCAGCAAAGGGTCGCGTTGACGACGACGCAGAGCAGGGTGAGTTTCAGTCCTTCGCGCATTTGGACGCTAGCGTCGAGCCCGAAGCCTACGGGAATAGCGCGGGTAGTGACCGGCAGTACGTAAGCACAGGAGCAGGCGGCGACCGTTCCGAGAATATAGGGGACGGGATTTAGTTCCAGGGCGCCGCAGAGGGAAATAATCATCGGGATGCAGATGGAAGCGGCCCCCGTGTTGCTCGACATCTCGGACATGAAGCAGGCGAAAGCGCAAAAGAGGAACATGGTGACAAATCCGCCCGTGAGGTGGAGCGCCCCCAAAAACTCCGCCATGTGGCCGACAGCTCCAGTTTCGATGATCATGCGTCCCAGTCCCAGCCCCGAGGAAGCCATGATCATGATGCCCCACATGGCGTGGCTTTCCGCGAAGTTCCATGTCAGGAGAACTTCGCCCTTTTCGTCTCGGAGAATGAACATCAGCATACCGATGATGAGAAAAATATACGCCGGTTTCAGCCCCGGCAAGAAAGCGGCGTAGAGGGGACGGGCGAACGCCAGAAGGATGGCGAGAACAAACAGCCAGAAGCAGATACGTTCTCCCTTCCGCATGGGTCCCAGCTCCGCGTACATTTTCTGGAATTCTTCCCGGGTGCCGTGAAAATTTTTCGCCGGAGTTTTGAGATGCCAGAGAAAGAGCAGATTGCAAAGGAAAATGATAAAAAGGATCGGGACGAAGCGTCCAATCCACTGCACATACATAAACTCGTGGCCGGTAAGTTCCTCCATATAGGAGATGGCGACAAGGTTCGCGGGGCTGCCGATGGGCGAACCAAAGCCGCCGATACCGCTGCCCCAGCTGATGGCGAGCAATATGGGAACGGCTAAGCGGCTCGACGAGATATTCTTCTCGCCGACGAATTGCAGCATTCCCACCGCAACCGGGCAGAAGATTGTGGCGACGACCGTATTGGGAAGAAATGCCGAGAGAACGACGGAAGCGCTGAGCCAGACAAAAACCTGCTGACGCAGCGAGGTCCCGATAAGGCAGAGGGTGCGCAGCGAGATGCGGCGATCCAGGCCGGTGGTTGTCCACGCCATGCAGATGAGATCGCCGCCGAGGAGAAGGACGACGATGTCGGTAAAGTACTGCTCGATGACGTGGGCGTTGGGGATAAGCGTGAACGCCGCGTTGACAGCAATGGGCAGAAGCGACGTAACCGCGATGTGGACGGGGCGGAAAATCCACCATAGCGCCATCCAGACGGCGGTTCCCACGGCGAGCGCTCCGGAAAATCCCAGCAGGCTGCTGAGCAAAAGCCCCGCAGCCGCGAATCCCGCCGGACCGGAAAGAAGTTTGGGAACGGAATTATCCATTTTTTTTCGGCTCCCTTCATTCAGGCATGAGGCTGATGTAGCTTCATAATTCTATTATAAAAGGTTTCCATTTTATGTCCAGTGAGAAAGGGGAAGTTTTTACCGTCACGGTCATCGCTTTTTTCCAGCCTTTCTCTGTAAGGAAGGATATTATTCATGCAATAACCCCCAAAAGTCAGATCCTTTAAGTCTAACTTTTGGGGGTCAGGTTAAAAATTCGGCGGAGCTTTTGGCTCAGCCTTTTTCTTTTCGCTTTTTTAACCGGTCGATACGGGCTTTGCGGCGGCTTTCCGCCTTCTCGCTGGCGGCATCGTTCTGCTTTTTCTTGGCGTAGTCTACGCCTAGCTTCATGATTTTGTGGCGCACCGTCATGATCGGGTGGCGAACCAACATGCCCCGACGCGATCCTTCCATGATCTCCATGAAGGCTTTATTGTTCGCTTCGCCAAAACATTGGCGGTCGCAGCGGTCGCAGACCGGCTTGGTAATGCCATAGGGGCAGCGGTTCATCTTAGTCATGACGACGAGGAGCAGAGCGTTACACCTGGGACACAGCTTGCCGTCGGCGGTACTATGGTGTGCGTTGCAATACACGGCGAATGATTTTTTTATGTTTTCGCGTTCTTTGGGCAGATTATTTTTGACCTCTTCTACGGGGTCTTTTTTCTTCTTAAAACGCGCTGGAATTAGTCTGGAGAGAAAGCTCATGGATGATCACCCTTATCAAAAGTTTTTCTTCCTATGATTGTAATGGGTATCGCCGCTAAAAGCAAGGGGAAGAAGAAATTTATCGTCGTTGGGGAAAGCGGAAAAAAATATACGGAAAAATATATTGCACAATCCCCCGACAGGGATTACAATATGGGAAAAAGCGAAGACTGAATCGCTTCGCACTGCTAAATTCGTTGCGCATATCGGTGGTAAGTGGGAAAAGATCGGTCATCATTTTTACAGAGAACAGGAGCGTGTTATGGAGAGCTTTCGCCTCACAAAAAAAGAGATGCAAGAGTTGTCGGAGAAATATCCGACGCCGTTTGTTGTCATTTCGCTGGCGCAGGTCAAGAAAAATTATGATTTCTTAAAGCGAAATATGCCGCGGGTGAACGTATATTACGCCATGAAGGCGAATCCTGCGCCGCGTATCGTCACAGCTTTGGCAGAGCGGGGCGCGTCTTTTGATACGGCTTCGGCTGGCGAGATCGAGACGCTGGCGCGCATGGGGCTTCCCGGGACGCGCATGATCTACGCGAATCCGGTCAAGACGTCTCAGGGGTTGGCGGCGTCGGCGCAGTTCGGCGTGAGGCGATTTACCTTCGATGACAAAAGCGAAATTCCCAAGATGGCGGCTGCCGTTCCGGGCGCCGAGGTGCTGGTGCGCGTGCGCGTGAAGAATCAGCGGGCGCTGGTCGATCTCAATGCCAAATTTGGGGCGGAGCCGGAGGCGGCGGTGCCGCTCCTTTTGGCAGCGAAAGAGGCGGGGCTGCATCCTGTCGGCGTGTGCTTCCACGTAGGGAGCCAATCGCTTTCGACCGAAGCCTATGAGGACGCGCTCGCCCTCATGCGGAAAATTTTCGATGAGGCGCTGGCGGCGGGGCTTTCGCTTTCTCTCTTGGATATCGGCGGCGGCTTTCCCATTCCTACCGCAGACGGAACGCGCCCTGATGTGGGCGCGCTCATGAGAACGATTGAGCAGCAACTTGACCGTCTTTTCCCGCAAGTCGAAATATGGGCGGAGCCGGGGCGTTATCTATGCGGGACGGCAGTGAATTTAGTGACGTCGATTATCGGAGAGAAGGAGCGAGGCGGGCAAAGCTGGTACATTCTGGATGAAGGTCTTTACGGGACTTTTTCTGGAGCGATCTTCGATCACTGGACGTTTGATTTCATCGCCTTTAAGCCGGGGCGGCGGCGTAAGGTCACATTGGTCGGGCCAAGCTGTGATTCGATTGATTTTGTGCGCCGCGACATTTTATTGCCGAAGCTCGCGGTTGGCGATAAGCTGCTGGTGCCGGATTGCGGCGCCTATACGACGGCAAGCGCGACGACGTTTAATGGCTTTGCGCTGGCGACGGAGATCTATTGGGAAGACGAGCAGACGAAGCGCTGCGCTTCCTATAAAATGGTTTCGGCCTGAATGAAACAGCAATGAAAGCGGGTGCTTCAGGAGAGAAGCCCCGCTTATTTTGTGCTGTGGGCGTTTAGGTGCGGGGATAGGGCATTAGGTATATTGGCCGTTTGCGTAATCGCAAAAGATGGGTTAAAATAACAGAGAGATTTTTGTTTCGCCAGTGCGGGGGGCAGGCTTAGACTGCCTTCGCGAGGAAAGAAAAGATCGGGAAACGAAAGAGTCCCTGAATCTGAAGGAGCGTGGGAAAATGCCGGAAGATGACGCTTTGTTGGAAGACGCGCCGTTGGAGGAAACGCTGGGGGAAAAGTCCCTGCAACATATTCTGCAGTCTATGCTGCGATCGATCGAAAACAGCAAAGGACAGATTTTCGACATTTACGAGGAGGCCCGCAACGAAGTCGAGATCAGTAAGCGGAATCTGGCCGAGGTCAAGCGGCAGGCGAATGAAGTTATTGAAGAAGTCGACGCGCTGGAAGAACAGGAACAGAAGGAAAAGCAGCGGCTGGTTCAGGAAAGCAGCCGGTTTAACGATTATTCCGAGGATAAAATTCAGCAGGCTTATGAAGCGGTAAAAGAAATTCAAGTACGGCTGGGGATCGCTCGGGAAAAGGAACGTCAGCTCCGCCAGCAGCGCAATCAGATGGAGCTGCGTCTGCAGCGTCTGAGGCGAACGGTGGTCGCGGCGGAACGTCTGGCGATGCGGATCAGTTCGATGCTGAGTTTTCTTGGTTCGCAGATTAGCGACGTGGTGGCGCAAATGGAAGAGGCGTCGAAGAGCCGCTTTTTAAGCGCCGCGATTATTCGGGGGCAGGAGGAGGAGCGTTTCCGTGTCTCGCGGGAAATTCACGATGGCCCGGCACAGGAGATCGCGAACCTGATGTTGGAGGCGTCGATCGTTGAACGATTGGTCGACGTGGATCCCGACGAAGCGAAGATGAATCTGCAAGAGATGCGGCGGCACCTTAAGGATTGTATGGGAGGAATCCGCCAGATCGTCTTTGATATGCGTCCCATGGCGCTTGATGACTTGGGCTTTCTGGCAGCAGTAGAACAACTTATCAAGCGTTACAACGAACGCGATATGATGGAGATTCAATTGACTGTCGAGGGGAAAGAGGTTCAGGTGGTCCCGCATGTCAAGACAGGTCTTTTCCGTATTGTGCAGGAAGCGCTGAACAATGTTTTGCATCATGCCGGGGTTAAAAAGGCAGCGCTTCGCATTCATTATGCGGAAGGCGGGATTTCTATTCTGCTTGAAGACCAGGGGAAAGGGTTTAACACGGAATTACTGAATTCCCGGGACAACGCGGGCGAAGCTTACGAGCATTTCGGGATATTGGGCATGAAGGAGCGAGCGGCGATCATCGGCGCCCAGTTGACGGTGACTTCGGCGCCGGGAAAGGGTACGAAGGTTCATCTGAATCTGCCTCTTCAGCCAAAGCCGGGGCCGACGCTGGGGGAGACGATTGAGAAAGTGATGGGAAAGTCCGCCGCAGGAACAAAGGACAAGTCGAGTAAACCGGCAGCAAAGAAAAAAGCGGGACGGCAATCGAATTTCGCGGATTCTTCCGGCGGCGACCTGGGAGAGGAAAAAAAGTGAGCGAAGAGCAGCGGCGGGCGCCGCTGGCGGCAGCCATGCAGGCGTATGCCGCCGGGGGAGCCCGCCCTTTTCATACGCCGGGACATAAGCAGGGATTAGGCGCGCATAGGCTTTTGCAGCGGCTGATTACGCCGGAGGGACTGAAAGAAGACGTATCACTGATGGAGGAACTGGACGATTTGAATCATCCGTCCGGTTGTATTCTTGAGTCCGAAACCCTGGCGGCCGAACTGTATGGCGCCGAGACGGCGTATTTCATGGTCAACGGGACAAGCGGCGCTGTTCATGTAATGCTGATGGCGACACTTTCGCCCGGCGACGAGGTGCTGGTGCCGCGTAATGCTCATCGCTCGGTTTTTAACGCTCTGGTTCTATGCGGCGCCGTTCCCGTTTGGCTGCCGACAGCGACGGACGATCGGCTGGGAATAGCGCTGGGGGTAACGACGGAAACGGTGCGAGAGGCACTGGTCGCACATCCGGCGGTAAAAGCTATTTTGGTGACCTATCCTAATTATTACGGCATCGCGTTTGATCTGAAATCCGTCGCGGCGCTGGCACACGCGCATGGACTGACGGTTCTCGTCGACGAGGCTCATGGCCCGCATCTGCGCTTTTCGCCGGAGCTTCCGCCGGACGCTTTGACGTGCGGCGCTGATTTAGTGGCGCAAAGCACGCATAAGCTGCTGGGGTCGCTGACACAGACGTCGATCCTCTTTCGACAGGGAGATCGCGTGCCGCACGAGGCGGTGCGAAGGGCGGCGGCGCTTCTGGCGACGACCAGCCCCAATTATTTGCTGTTAGCGTCGCTCGATATTGCCCGCCTGCAAATGGCGGAAAACGGCGTGGCGCTTGTCGAACGGGCAATGCGGCTGGCGGAAGGGGTGCGGGCGGTAGTAAATGACACGCCGGGGCTGTGGTGCTTCGGGCAGGAATATATGGGACGGCCGGGCGCGGAAGCGCTCGATGTGACGAAAGTGACGGTGCAGACGGCGTGGCTGGGGCTTTCCGGAGCGGCGGCGGCGGATATTCTTCGCCGGCAATATAATTTACAGTGCGAACTGGCAGACGCATACAATGTGCTGTTTTTGCTGACGATCGCGGATACGGAGAATGAAGCGCTCAGGCTTGCGAAAGCGTTGAAAGATTTTGCGATCCGCAATCGTCGCGAAGCGATCAGCCGTCCCACGGTCGCGCCGCTCGATATACCGCCGCTTTGTCTTGCTCCGCGGGAGGCCTTCTTCGCCTCGTCCGAAGCGGTGCCATTGGCGCGGGCGGCGGGACGGATTGCGGCGGAGGAGATTACGTTTTACCCGCCGGGGATTCCGGTGATTTGTCCGGGGGAACGTATTTCCCGCGAAATTTTGGACGGTTTATCCGCATTGAAAGCGCTGGGACTTCGGGTTACCGGCCCGGAAGACGTTACGTTGCGAATGATCCGGGTTGTTTGCTAGAGCGGCAAAGGGCTGACGCCAGACAAAGGCAGGGTATCACAAATTTTGCCGCTGGGGAGGAGAACATGGGAAAAGGTAAACTTATTATTCTGGAAGCGGGAGACGCTTCCGGCAAAGCGACCCAGACGCGGCTGCTTTACGATCGGCTGGAGAAAGAGGGCTATCCGGTGCGACAGGTGGAATTTCCTGATTACGCGGCGGAATCCTCGGTGCTGGTGCGGATGTATTTATCCGGCGCTTTTGGTCGGCAAGCAGGCGCAGTCGATGCTTACGCGGCGTCGACTTTTTTTGCGGTTGACCGCTATGCCTCGTACCGCCTGAAATGGGGGACGCATTACGAAAACGGCGGAATTGTGCTGGCGGATCGCTATACAACGTCCAACATGGTGCATCAATCGGTGAAGCTCAGGGACGTGGTGGATCGTGCCGCTTATATTGAGTGGTTGCAGGACTTTGAATACGATAAACTCGGTCTGCCGCGTCCCGATGGCGTAATTTTTCTTGATATGGATCCGGCGGTAAGCGACCGGTTATTGTCGGCGCGAGCCAAAGAAGAAGGCGGCGGCGATATCCACGAACGCGATTGCGAATATCTTCATCGCTGTCATGCGGCATATCAGGCGCTCGCCGCCCGGTTTGGCTGGCGGCGCGTTCTCTGCAGTGAAGACGGCGAACCACGTCCGGTCGAGATAATCGCCGCAAAGGTCTATGCGGCGGCAATGGAGATTTTAGAGAAAGCAGGGGGAAAATGATCAAGGAGGTCTTGGTGGTTGAGGGAAAAATGGATGTCGCTGCTGTTCGCCGGGCGGCTGAAGCCGACTGTATCATCACCGGGGGATTTACGCTAAGTCGCCGCACCCTCGATGATATAAAAGAAGCCTATCGTCGTCGGGGGATTATTATTCTGACCGATCCTGACGCGGCGGGGGAACGCATTCGCCGTTTTCTCGCTCAGCGCTTTCCCGACGCAAAGCACGCTTTTATTCCCCGGGAGGAAGCGACGGCAAACGATGATATCGGCGTCGAGCAGGCTTCTCCTGCGGCGATTCGCGCCGCACTGGATAAGGTTCGGACGCCGGGCTGGGAACCGGGGGAAATTTTTTCCACCGCGGATATGGCGCAAGCGCGGCTCAGCGGCGCAGCCGACGCCGTGCAGCGCCGGGCACGGCTGGGAGCGATGCTGGGCGTAGGCTTCGCGAACGCCAAAACTTTTCTGCGGCGCCTGAATCATTACGGCGTTACGCGGGAAGAATTTTCCGCTGCTGTGGCGGCGCTGAATGGAGAAGAGGGGAAAGCGTGTGCTGAAACCTAAAATTTCCGATCCGGGTGTAACCCGTCATATTTTAAAAACGTTTGGTCTCCACGCCAGCAAGCGACTGGGACAGAATTTTCTGATTCAGGACAGCATTGTGCAGGCGATTACGGCGGCGGCAGAGATCCAGCCGGGCGACCGGGTGCTGGAGATTGGTCCGGGGATCGGCACGTTGACACAAGGAATGGCGGAAGCGGGCGCTGTGGTAACGGCGGTAGAGATCGATAAAAAACTGCCAGATGTGCTGGCGGAGACACTGGCTGGTTATGATCAGGTGCGTATCGTGCGCGGCGACATCCTGAAAACGGATATCCCGGCGCTGATGGGGAAAGAGCCATTCAAAGTAGTAGCAAATCTTCCTTACTACATTACGACGCCGATTCTGCTTAATCTCTTAGAGCAACGCCTCTCCGCCACTCGTATTGTGACGATGGTACAACGGGAAGTGGCGGAACGCATGATTGCCGTGCCGGGAGGGCGCGACTATGGAGCGCTCTCCGTCGCGGTGCAGTATTATACCCGTCCGCGTCTCGCGCTGGCCGTGCCGCCGCGCTGCTTTCTGCCTTCTCCCGCCGTAGAATCAGCCGTCGTGGATTGTGTAGTGCGGGAGTCTCCGGCGGTCGCGGTATCGAATGAGAGACGGTTCTTTCAAGTAGTTCGGGCCGCCTTCGGGCAACGCCGGAAAACCCTCGGCAACGCGCTTCGCACCTTGGGAATTTCCCGGGATATGATACAGAATGCGCTGGAAAATGCTGGGATTGATGCGATCCGGCGAGGAGAAACATTATCTCTTGAAGAATTTGCGGCGCTTACGGAAACTGTTCTGGCGGCAGAAAATAAGGGATGCGTCAACGGTTTATCTATATTTCTATTTATTTTACGCTGCTATGTATAACGGTATTCAAATAAATATCGTTTTTAAGCTCCTTTTTACTTGACAGAAATAATGAGAACTGTTATCATTTAATTACTGATAAGGATTCTCATACACTCTAAAGGAGCGATAGACTTATGAGTATAGTAATTGTAGGCGGTAACGACTGTATGGTGCGTCAGTATAAAGATCTATGTGAGAAATATGCCTGCCGGGCGAAAGTTTTCACCCAGGTGCCGAAAGGCTTCCGTGATAAAATTGGGACTCCTGATATCATGGTGTTATTCACGCACACGGTAAGTCATAAGATGGTACAGAGCGCTCTTATCGAGGCGCGGCGCAAGAACGTCAAGGTCGTACGCTCACATACCTCTAGCTCTCATGCGTTGCGCGATATTCTGGAAGAACACGCCAGCTGAAACAAAATTTTCTTTACAAAAACAACAGTATTTTAAAACGCGGCGCTTTGACGCCGCGTTTTTTGCGTGATGATGTATTTTGCGGCGGTTGGTTTTGTGTTAGGATATATTATAATTACGGAGAAAGAGAGTGTGGGAGCGATGTTTTTTGACAGTCATCTTCATACCCGGTTTTCTGCCGACTCAGAAATGACGGCGCCGGAGGCGCTGACCGCGGCGAATAAATTGGGACTGGGGCTGGTGTTTACGGAGCACATAGACTTCAGCTATCCGGGGGAGCTGGATTTTGTTTTTTCACCGGAAGAATATTGGGCGGCATATGAGCCGCTTCGCGGCGATTATTTGCGGCTGGGCGTCGAGCTGGGACTTGTTCCGGGGGAAACGGAAAAGGCGCGGCAATTCCTCGCCCGGGCGCCTTTTGACGAAGTCATCGGCTCCATTCATCTTGTTGACGGGCGGGATCTTTACGACCCGAGCGGCTACAAAGGACGCGAACAAAAAGAGATGTATGCGTCTTACCTTCGTTTGATGGCGAAAATGGTGAGGGAGAACCCCTATATCGACGTTCTGGGGCATATAGATTACATCGCCCGCTACGCGCCGTATGAGCGCTCTGAGCTTTGCTACGAAGATTATCCCCAAGAGGTTGACGAGGTGTTTAGGACGCTTATAGAAACCGATACCGTCCTCGAAATTAATACACGCCGATTTAATGACGCTGGCGCGGTAAAAAACTTGCGCGTTCTCTATCAACGGTATCAGAAAATGGGCGGGGAATATATTACCATTGGCTCCGACGCGCACCAAAGCGAAGCGATTGGCGCACATTTTTCACTGGCGAAAGAAATGGCAGAATCGTGCGGTCTGACACCGATTACTTTCCAAGCTCGTCAGAAAACGAAAATTTTCTAAAAAAAGACTTGACGAAAAGGGTGGCATAGGGTAACATAGAGAAGCTGATTCATGGGATCCTCCCATGGCGGCGGGTGTTCCTTGAAAACTAAACAATGCAGAAATGAATCATCGAAATATGATTCAAGCCAGATGTGCGTGGAGGGCGAAAGCCCTACCACCAACAATTTCTAAGAACACGAAACGCGAAAGCGAATCGTGCAAGAAGATAACGAGCCAAACGGCTCTCTCATGCTTCCCCGGCTCTTTCGTCACCCTGGCTACGCCCGGAAACGTGCAACGCACGTTAAAGGCGTAGCTAAAGAAGACGTAAAGCAAGGGAAAAAACGCAGAGATTTTTTCGCTAGGCAAGGAAGGCCGAAGCGGCCGCCCGGAGACGTACTCATGTACGTCGAGGAGCGGCAGCGAAGGACTGACGCCGCATAGCGGGAAAAGATCAAGTTTTCATGGAGAGTTTGATCCTGGCTCAGGACGAACGCTGGCGGCGTGCTTAACACATGCAAGTCGAACGGGAAACTTTATTTCGGTAAAGGATCTAGTGGCAAACGGGTGAGTAACGCGTAGGCAACCTGCCCTTAGGATGGGGACAAC
>CAJPUA010000014.1 GCA_905373705.1 uncultured Schwartzia sp.
CCCTTAATACGTTGCTGTTTTTGGCTTCCATCGCTCTCTTTTATTATTTTCGCTTCGGCGGCACCTTCGATCACCGGAAGAAGCCGGAGTGGGACGAGGTGCCGGCTATTGTCAAGGACGATGTCTTTTTGGGCAAGGCGACGCTGGATGATTTGGTGGCCTTGGAGATCGTCTGGAAGCACCCGGCGCATGAGGCTCTGCACCATTCCGATGAGGAGAGCGCGCGCCTTATGGCCCCGGTGATGCCGCGTGGCTGGCGGGGCGATGATCCCCTGCACGCTTTTCGGCGGGAGGCGGTTGGCGCGCGGATAGAAAAGCCATCGCACATCTTTTTTATCCTGGGGGAAGGGCACGCGCAGGTTCCCTTTGACGCTCTGTACCGCCATTTGCCTTTGATGGAAGGTAGCGAAGCGTGGCGGAAGAAACCTCATACGGTGGCAATAGACAATTTCCTGTCGGCGGGTCTGATCTCCCAGCCGTCGCTGACGAGCCTTTTGACGGGTGTTTACGACGCGGATATGGAGCTGAATGAAAATCAGGCTTTCTGGCAGGGATACCTCTCGACCTCGCTCCCCCGGCAGCTGAAAAAGTTGGGCTATCGGACGGTGTTTTGGTACGGCGGCAGTTTGACGTGGGGAAGCTTGGAGCATTTCCTGCCGGCGGTCGGATTTGACGCCTCCTATGGCGGCCCAAATATCTGCGGGGCGAACGCGCCGCGGACGTGGCTGGGGGTCTACGATCATCTCTTTTTAGCCGAGGCGGCGCGGCGCATCAAGGCGGATACGCCAGCGGAGCCGGTCTTTCACTTTCTCTACACGACCTCGAATCATGGTCCCTACACCATCCCCGTGGAAGACTATGGGTTCGACGCGGTGCGCATCCTGGCAGAGGCGCCGGCGAAACTTCGGGAGGATCCGAAGCTGCGCCGTAAAATGGGGGGAATCTGGTATGCTGATCAGGCGGCGGCGCGCTTCATCAGGGACATGGAAGTTGCCTTTCCCGACAGCCTGTTCATCTTTACGGGTGATCATTCGGTGGGGATATTCCCCTATGATTGCGATTTAGTGCCGCGCCGGGAGCCGACGATCCGGGAAACGAAGCTGACCTCCTTCGCTATGTCGCATCCGGGGCTCTCGCCGGCACTCTTCGCCGGCAATACGATCGGCGGGCACATGAATATCCTGCCGACGCTCATTGAACTCATCGCGCCGCGCGGCTTTGCCTACGAATCGCTCTTTCCGTCGCTTTTGCAGCCCATCGACCATGTGGTGACGCCGTATTGCTGGATGACGCACGACGAGATCGGGATCTATCAGGATCGCATCGCGCAGCCGCTGGGGCCTTTTGCCGAAATGCCGCCTGTGGCACTGAATACGGTGCGTTACGAGGAGGAGCGGGCTGCCTGGTGCGAGTTGACGGGCTGGCTCGTCAGGCACCCCGAGTTTTTAGAGAAAACCGAATAGAGGGTTGTTTGGGAAAGGGAAGCCAACTTTTTGCCGGTCGCCTTTTTCTTCAACAAAGAATACGTCACGCTCAATTGGCGTTTCTGGTAAATGGTGATAATAGTCAAAGGGATAAAGTGAAAAATGTAGAAATAAAGGATAAAGGATAAAGGATATCCAGTACTGTTGAGCGATTTTTGGGGTACATGTATAGAAATGGATCGGCAGGTCACGATAACGTGAAGGAGCTTTTTTGGCTGCCGGGTTCCATGAGGGAATTGTAAGAGTTGCGGAGGCGGCAATGAGGATTTGTCTAGTTTTGTTGACAGTATACTGAAAGCTGACCCAAAAGTGCGAACATGATATAATAGGGCGTGGTGACGAAGGGACGAAGGTATCTTTAATGGAACGAATAATCTAAAGAGGCGATATTATGGCGGGAAACATGACACTTAATGAAAAAACCTTAAAAAAATCATTGATAGAGCTGGCGATAGAGAATTGGAAAACCACGCAAATCTTCCATAAATTGCTAATGAAAGCCGATATTCAAGACCAATTACGCTATACCAATAAGTTGAATTGGTTTATGAAAAAGACGGAAGACCATTTAGCGGATGCTGGATTGCGAGTTATTAATGTTGAAGGAGACAGGTACGATACAGGAATGGCAGTCACAGCCATCAATTTAGATGAGTTTGAAAACGAATCAAACCTGGTCGTTGAAAAAATGTTAGAGCCAATCATTATGGGAACCAATGGCGTAGAGAGGATAGGAACAGTCGTTTTAAAGGAGGGGAAATAGATATGAGGCACTTTGTAGGAATTGATTTGGGCACGACAAATAGCACAATCACGACCTACGACGGTAAAGATACACACATTTGGAAAAGCCCTGAACAAAATGACGTTACCCCTTCAGCGATATATATCGATAAGCGCGGAAACAAGTTGATTGGGAAAAGGGCTTACGACCAGGCCCCTCTTAATCCCAATAACGCTGCTATTTTGTTTAAGCGTTTCATGGGCACAAGCACTAAAATGGAATTTGCCAATCAAAGTATGACACCCGAAGAATGCTCCGCCGAAGTCTTAAAAGTCCTGTATGGTTATCTGCCGGAAGAGATCAGGAATGATCCGAATACCGGAACGATTATTACTGTCCCCGCAGCTTTTAATCAGATGCAAAAGGACGCAACGATGCAAGCTGCACAGATGGCAGGAATCGGAAATGTATCTTTAATGCAAGAGCCAGTTGCTGCTGTCATGAGTATTATGAAAAAAGGCATAGGTGACGGCATTTTTGTCGTTTTTGATTTGGGCGGTGGAACGCTGGACGTTGCTATTGCTCAGAGCATCAAAGGGAAAGTAAATCTGTTGGCGCATAACGGTATCGCCGTATGCGGTGGCAGAGACTTTGATAGAACCTTTATGGACAATGTTGTGGTTCCATGGTTGCTCGATAACTTCTCGTTACCTGAAAATTTTGTATCGGATAAAAGGTTCACGAAACTAAAGCGTGTCGCAGAATGGGCGGCTGAAAAGGCGAAAATTGAGTTATCTTCTGTTGAAAACGCCGTAATATCTTTGGATGAATCCTATATCAATGTGTCCGATTTAGATGGCAACGAAATCTATTTAGATATTCCGATTCCAAGAGAAACATACAATAAGCTGATCGATAAGCGCGTTGAAGATGCTATCAATGCGGTAAGGGATACTTTAAAAATGGCGTCTATCCATCCGAACGATGTTGAAAAAATCGTTTTTATTGGCGGACCAACGAACTACAAACCATTGAGAGACAAAGTGTCGTTTGAATTAGGCATTGACGGCTCTATGGAAGTCAACCCCATGACTGCCGTATCGGAAGGTGCAAGTATATTCGCAGAATCTATTGATTGGAGTACGAGAGACCATTCCCGTAAGAGCAATAAAGGGAGTCTCTCCGCTACTGGAAAGCTGAATGTTACGTTCAACTATATAGCCCGCACGACCTCCAACTCAGCAAAAATCGGCGTTAAATTAAATACTCCTGTGGATGGCTATGAGTTCCAAATCGACAACTTGGATACGGGCTGGACTTCCGGGCGAATGCCGCTTGAAAACGGAACAGTAACGCAAGTTGAGCTTACAAGAAACGGAGATAACGTATTTAAGATTTTCGTACTTGATCATAACGGAGGCGCTATCAGCTTAGAAAATGATAAAGTCATTATCACCAAAACGATGGCCAGTGTAGAAGCAATCCCTGCGTCACATTCGATAGGGATTGCCGTAAAAGAAAAAATGAGTGGTGGTAGAGACGTCTTGGAATATCTCGTTCATGCAGGCGATTCCCTGCCAGTTAAGGGAACAAAAACCTTTAAGGCCGCGGAAATGCTGAAAGCAGGAAGTTCAAATGCTCTGACATTCCAAATTTACGAAGGGGAAATAGAATATCCTATCACAGATAATCGTTATGTAGGCGCAATAAAGATTTTGGGAACGGATTTTGATGAAGGTGTAATTCCTGTTGGAGCCGACCTGATTTGCGACTATGAAGAATTGGATTCGGGTAATATCATTATCCGTATCTCTGTCCCACATATTGGCAGTACTTTTAATTCTGATCGCAATTTCTATTCACGGCAGGAAGGCGCAGTCGATTATAATTCCATCTCTACAAGATTGAGTTCTGAAATCGAAACCATCAGCAATAGAATTTCAACTCTGAAAGAACGCACAAAGGATGATAAATTAAAGGAAGCGGAAGAAAAATTAAATACTGCCTCGAAACTATCTTCATCCACGGTTGGAGATGCCGAAAGCATTCGAGAAGCAGAAGAAAAGTTACTGGAAGCTAAAAAGCTAATGGCCGAAACACGGAAGAATAACTTGCAAAAGATTCGTCAGTTAGATTTAGATGATATGGAAAAATATTTCAATACCCACTTACGAAAATATGCGCGTCCGGCAGAGATTACCAATTTTGAGAATATGTTACGGACGGCACAGCGGTCTATTGATATAAACTCCAATGATTTTGAAAATCTTCTTAGTACCATGAAATCGATGTCGTTTGGGATACTGTTTAGGCAGGATTGGTTCGTCGTAGATATGTTCCGTGATTTTGAAAAGATCGAATATGCTTTTAATGACAAAAACCAATATCATGCTTTAATCGCGAGAGGAAATGAATGTATGAGAGATGACGACATCAATGCGTTGCGAAATGTCGTTTTTGGGTTATATGGTATTCGCGTGGACGGCGTCGGTGATAATATGACGGATGTAATTAACATTTTGCGAGGCTGATTATGAGAGATTCTTGGCTCCCGTTACAATATAATATTGACGCAAAGAAATTGGAAAGACAATTATATGCCGACGCTAAATGGCAAATTTATGAAATGAATGATGGCAGCAAGTCTATATTGGCACTGAAAGACTTGGCCGAGAAATGGATAGAAAAAGGGTTCTTGGATAGAACTGTATTTCAGTCTATCAATTTTGGAGGGCAAACCATTTATGCTTTCAATATTACTGGAGGGGAATTTCTCTTCCCGCTGAACGATAGCATCTATCCTGAATCTTTAGATGATGCGTTGGCTTTTGCTCACGCCATGCATCGAACACGAACAATAGACGGAGAAACCCCGTTGCATGATGCAATATATATCGAAAAGCTCTCTTTTCTCTTGCCCACATGGTCTGTAAGTGAACAGAAAGAGGATGCACAAGTTCTTGGCGAATGGCTTACCAGTGGCGCAAATATATCAACCGATTCATTCAAGAGGTTGTCGAATTTCGTTAGCTGGATGAATAAAGACGCCTTGCAACAAGTCATACGTACCGCAGGCTTGGAATGCCATATGGATGAACATGATTTATCCGATAAATCTCCGGGATTCCAAGAGAAAAAACCGTTCTCTTTGCCCGGTAGGCCTGCGTTAGAAACATTCTTTAATGATTACATTATTGATATACTCGCACATCAAGAGCGTTACAAAAAGCTCGGTATAGAGTTTCCGTCTGCTGTCATCTTATATGGGCCTCCTGGATGTGGGAAGACATTCGCTGCTGAAAAATTGGTGGCTTATCTTGATTGGCCGTGCCATGTTATCAATTCTGGCAGTATCGGAAGCCCTTATATTCATGATACAAGTAAGAAAATCAATGAAATCTTCAATAAAGCGATGGAGGATGCCCCATCTGTCATCTTGATTGACGAAATGGAGGCATACGTTTCCAACCGAAATGATGAAAATTCCGGGTCTAAATCCCATATCGAAGAAGTCGGCGAATTTTTGCGGTTGATTCCAAAGGCTGTGGAAAGTAAGGTATTGCTTATTGGAATGACCAACTACTTGGATATGATTGATCCGGCTATAAAGAGACGTGGCCGATTTGAGCATTTAGTCGAAGTCGGGATGCCTTCAAAAGAAGAAGTCCGTGCCCTCATCGAAGCATTACTAAAAAAACTCCCAATGGCCAACGAATTAGATATAGAGCCTTTGATTGAAAAAATGACGGGAAAGCCATTATCAGATTGTTCATCCGCAATCCGAGAAGCTGCTCGAATCGCCGCTAAGGCCGGGAAAGACTATATTGACCAAGAAAGCCTTGATGCTGCTCTGGGTGTTGTTGCAAGAGACGATAAAGAGGAAGAACGGAAAATAGGGTTTTAGGAGGCGGAATCATGCGTTACGAGGAAAATCCTTTTAACATCCTTCATGTTTCCATGCGGGATTCCCACGACAAGATTTTGGATAAAGTCGAAGAGCTCTCTTTGACTTTAGACGAGGCGCTTTGTTCACAAGCTTCATCTATGTTAACGAATCCTACAAGGCGCATAGAGGCCGAAGTATCATGGTTTCCGGGATATACACGCAAGAAAGTTAAGGAGGCATTTGAACGCGCAAAATCAGAGCCTGATGAATTTATTGATGAACTTTCTGAAAAAGAAAAAACCTATGCAGATGTTAATGCTGAACTATTAGCATTCTTAAATATTCCTTATCCCAAAATGCTGAAGGATTATCTCTTAAAATTTGTGTCCGATTGGGAGAATATTGATGAAGATACACTTTTTGTTGAGTTAAATAAAGAACGAAATATTGCGAAAATCCCCGCCATACCTAGTGTCGACGTATTAACAGCAGCGTTACAAAATAGACAAAAGGAATTATCTGAAATTATCTATTCTTTTCTGAAAAGCTTTGGACAGGATACACTGATTGGTATTTTAACTTCTTCCATTGAAGAGACTACAGAGTATGGAGAATTTGAATCAGAGTCTATCATTCTCCGGCTGATTGAAAAATATGAGGTTGATATTCAACCGTCATTAAAAGATGCTGAGGGCAAAGTCAAACAGCAAATATCGTTGATTGAAAGCGGTGCGGCTAAAGGGATCCGCATTGATGAATTAAATTCTGCCATTGATACCTTTGATTTACTCCTGAAAGCATGGGATCGTTTGGCGCAACCCATTCAAGTAAGTATGTTATCTCAAGGACTCGAACACTCTGCCAGTAAAGATATGGCTTATTCCGTACGCCAATTAGCGCTTAACTTGTATAACGAGCACAATCTTTTAGATGCAGCGAAACGCATTACGGAACTAATGAAAACCGTATTTGCTGAAATTTTGACAGTTGCAGAAAAAACAGAGGAAGATAAAACCATACTTAATAGAATTAGTAAGCGTGATGAGATTTTTAACAAGGCATTTAGTAATTGTGATAGGGCTTTCAATGATGTTAAATCAAATCCAAGGAGTGGTTTTTCGGTTGCCGAAAAACTGCTTTTTGAACTTGAAGGAATGTTAAAGGCAACATTCAAGAACCCAATCAATGTGGATACATATGAAGTAACTGCGGTTACAGCGATTTCGGATATATATATTAACGCCATGTTGGCGTGCATTATAGAATATGGAAATGCGACAAAAGAATGGGAAAAGTGCTATGATTTTGTCGGGAAAGTTTCAAATTATGCGACTGATCCAAAAACCATCAAACGAATCGCTTCAAACCGTTACATTTTATCCCAAAATATGAAAGCGGCTTCATCTGATTCCCATGGTATTAATCTATTTGGATGGTTGGGACTTATGATAGCTATTGTATTATTATGCATTCTTATGAGAAGTTGTAGCGGCCCTTCAACTCCTTCAAGTTCTTCAGGAAATACAAACCCGCAACAAACAACGCAACGACAGCCAACGCAACGACAGCTAACGGTGAAAAACCCTATACCTCGTAAAAATGTTGTTACTGGCTATGAAGATAGCCACCCTTATTTGAATGATGAAGGTCTTTGTGAAATTACAATTGATAATACGAAAAATAATATGCCTGTGTATGTCAGAGTTTGGGATGCACAGAAACAGATTCCTGTTCGCGCTTTCTTCATTAAGCAGGGGGGGAGTTTTACTACTACAGAATTAACGCCAGGAAAATACGAAATTCGTTATCGCGAACTATACGAAGATGATATACCGCCATATGGCTCAAAATCAGAGGTGTTTTCGCTGACGCAACGTCGAACATCTAAAGGGACTGAATATGATACAATTACAATGACTCTCTACAAGGTGCAGAATGGTAATACACAGACGGAACGTATTAACGCAAATGACATTTAATATACTTGATACATAATTTTTAAGCCGGCTATCAGGAGCAGCAGGGGATCACTCTCCGCGCATGGAAGCGATGTCTTTCCAGAGAAAGTTGGTTATGAATCACTCTGTGATAAAGGACTTACGAAGTAGAGCGGGCTGGCTCGTCAGGCATCCGGAGCTTTTACAAAAATGAATACGGCGTTGTAAACGAAACCGTTCAGGGCATGTACCGAAGTGAAAAGGGTACATGCCCTGAATTTTTATGGGAAAGGAGTGAGAGGTGTATGGTTTACGCGGAGATGGCGAGCACGGCGACGGTGCTGGCGGCGGCGGGCGGCGGCCTTTTGTGGCTGACGCAGACGACGCTGGCTCCGCTGCGCGGCGCTGTAGATCGGCTCCTTGAGGCGGAGCGTTCGTTAGAGGCGGCGCTGGAACGAAACCGCCAGGAGACAGAGCGTCTGGCCTGTCAAGTAGCAGCTCTGGAAGAGCGCCTGCGGGGACAGGAGGGGCGGCTGGGACAGGTGGAAAGGGGGATGCGCCATGCCCTTTGATCACATCAATTTGACGGATCTTTTGGTGGTGACAGGATTAGGGAGTGCGTTGATCTTGGCGATTTTGGATCAGCACAACGAGTTGGCCATGAGTATCGCGAGCGGGCTCTTAGGGTATTTAGGCGCGGTGAAGCGCGGGGCGTAGCCGCTGAAAAGGGCGTTTGCCGCTTTTGGGCGCGGACTTTGGCGAGGCATTGAGAAGCGATGGATCAGATGGAGCGAAGGAGGAGATCACATGGAACGCGTAATGGCAAGGGACTGGGGACTGGACTTTGATTTTAATGCCCTTACGGTGCGGGAGACGACGGACGTCGTCGTCCTCCACCATACGGGAAGCGCCGGGGACGATGATTTTTCCGCGGCGGCGCTGCACCGATCCCATCAAGCGCAGGGCTGGCTGGGGATCGGCTATCATTACAGCATTCTAAAGGACGGTGCCATCGAGATGGGGCGGCCGCGCTGGGCGGTGGGGGCGCATACGGAGGGGGAGAATTTTCACACCGTGGGCGTCCACCTCTGCGGGAATTTCTCTATCGCGGCGCCGACGGCGGCGCAGGTGGAATCCCTCTCGCTGCTCTTAGCCAATTTGGCGGCGGATTATGACCTTCCCTTAGATGAAGCGCATATATGCGGACACTGCGCTTTTATGCCTACGGTTTGTCCCGGGGAAGCGCTCTATCGCGCCATTCCCCTCATCATTGGCAAGGCGGTCTGGTATGGGGAACACGGGACGGAGGAATAGGCTCTTGTTTCCCCACGGCGCTTGTGGTAGGCTGAAGACAGGAAATTTTTGAGCGTTTGGCAGTGGGGAGGAGAACAATGGAAATTTTGGGCATGGATCATGTCGTTTTGACGACGGGGGACTTAGCGGCCTGTCTTGATTTTTACGGGCGGGTGCTGGGGCTGACGGTGCGACAGAAGAATGGTCGGTACAGCCTCCATTTTGGCAGGCAGAAGATCAATCTTCACACGCGCCCCGCCGAGTTTTTACCCGCAGCGGCGCACCCGACGGCCGGCAGCCTCGATTTTTGCTTTGCGGTGGGAGGTTCTCTGAAGGAGGCGCGATCCGCTCTCTTGGCACGCGGTGCGGTCATCGACGGGGACGAGATCGCTCGCCACGGAGCGCAAGGCGCGATGAAGAGCCTGTACCTGCGGGATCCCGACGGGAATTTGGTGGAGCTGGGCTTTTACGATCCGTGAGGAAGCCGTCGGAGGGCGTAGAGAAGGACACATGAACACAAAAAGCCGAATGGTCGTGCGCCATTCGACTTTTTCGGGGCAGGAGGGTGTTGTTTATTTTGCGTTGCCATAGCAACGCCGCGGTGTGACTGTAGATGATATAATAGACAATGGTATTCCTGTACGGCAATAGGGCGTGAAGCCTTTGAGGTGGTTTGGCGCGAGAGAACGGGGGGAGAGGCGTATGCCGGCGTATGAGTTGGATATGCAGGAATTGCCGTTGTTTCACGAGCTGACATCGGCAGAGATTGAGAGGTTTCTCCTCAGTACGGAGGCGCAGGTGAAGCGTTACGGCAAGGGGGCGCACATCTTAGAGGCCTATCAGTCGAATGCGCAGATCGGTGTGATGGTGGAAGGCGTGGCGCAGGTGGTGGCGGAGGATCGCTTCGGCAATGAGACGGTGGGGCATACCCTCCACCGGGGCGATATGATGGGGAGCAGTTCGGCCATCTTGCCTCAGGTGCGCTGCAATACGTCGGTGGAAGCGCTGTCGAATGTTTTGGTGCTGTGGGTAGCGTATCGTTCACTTTTGGTGGCGGGGCCGCGGCTGGGGCGCATTCACGGCATCGTGATGAAAAATCTCTTGGAGACCTTTTGCCGGAAAAACGTTCTGATGATGCAAAAGATTAAGGTGCTGTCGAAAAAGACGCTGCGGGAGAGACTGATCCTTTATCTTTTGCAGCAGATGGAGCGGCAGCAGACGAAGCGCGTAGAGGTGCCGGGGCGGATTCAGTTGGCGAAAGAGTTGGAGTGCAACCGCAGTGCGCTGACCCGGGAGATCGGCGCGATGCAGGCGGCGGGGCTTCTCTCCTGCGGGGCGGATTGGATGCTGCTTCACGAGGA
>CAJPUA010000015.1 GCA_905373705.1 uncultured Schwartzia sp.
GGGGATTCTTATCCGCCCCAATACAACGATCGGCGGGGCGCTGCACCTTGACGATCTCTTTAACGACGGCTATGCGTCAATTTTTATCGGCTCAGGAACATGGCGGGCGCGGCGATTAGGCGTTTCCGGCGAAAGTCTGGGTAATGTGCATTACTCGATTGATTACTTGCAAAATCCTGACGTCTACGAGCTTGGTGATCGTGTAGCTGTCATCGGATCAGGAAATTCCGCGATGGATGCGGCGCGAACGGCCCTGCGCCACGGCAGCCGTTTTGTTACCGTTTATGCCCGTAGCTCTAAAGTTTCTGCCAGTCCGCGAGAATTGGACTATCTGCTGGCGGATGGCGCCGAACTCATTTATGGCATGGGTATCCAAAAAATCACTGACAACGGTCCCGTGTTCATTCAGCGCACGTTTAATGAACAGGGCGAAGTTATAGCGGAAAGTGAGCCGACTCTTTTTCCCGCCGACAGTACGATCATCGCCGTCAGCCAACAGCCAAAAGATAAACTGGTCAATACGACTGCCGGTCTGGAAGCAAACGCACAAGGGCTATTAGAAACAGACGAAAACGGTCAGACAACCCGCGAAGGCATTTTTGCCTGCGGCGACGTCGTAACCGGCCCGTTCAATGTCGTAGAGGCTGTAAAAAACGCCAAGCAGGTGGCTGACAGTATGATTGCTTATATGGAAGCGCGAAGAAAATAAGCGAAACGCAAAAGCCTCTTTCCTTACCGTTAATTCCGATAATTTATACTTATCGGAACTAATAACTATTTAGCAGCGTCGCTGCCGATATAACAGATATATGTGACCCATTAGGAGGTAACTTATGATGCACGATGAAACAAAATGTCTGCATTCGGGATATAGACCGAAAAGCGGCGAGCCGAGCGTTATGCCGATTGTTCAAAGCACGACGTATCGCTTTGATTCTACGGCGCATGTGGCGGAGCTTTTTGATCGACCGACGGAATATCTCTATTCTCGCTTTGCGAATCCAACGGTGGACGCCGTAGAAAAGAAAATCGCCGACCTCGAAGGCGGCGTCGGCGCCATGTGCACATCGTCCGGTCAAGCGGCGGCGCTTCTTTCTGTACTCAATATCTGTCAGGCCGGAGACAGTATTATTTGCTCTTCCGCCGTCTACGGTGGGACATTTAACCTTTTCGCGGTAACACTTAAGCGCTTCGGAATCGAGTGCGTTTTTATCCCCCCTGACGCTGACGAAACAGAGATCAACCGTGCGTTTCGACAAAACACCCGATTGATTTTTGGTGAAACGCTGGCCAATCCGGCGCTTGTCGTCTGCGATATCGAAAAATTCGCCCGTGTCGCTCACGCGCATAACGTTCCATTTATCATCGACAATACGTTCGCTACACCGATTCTTTGTAAACCTTTCCAGTTTGGCGCGGATATCGTAATTCACTCCACCAGTAAATATATGGACGGACACGCTTTACAAGTCGGCGGAGTAATTGTCGACGGTGGTAATTTTAACTGGAAAAACGGAAAATTCCCGGAATTTACCACGCCGGATGACTCTTATCACGGTCTTATCTATACGGAAGAATTTGGCCAGCTGGCCTATATTATCAAAGCACGTATGCAGCTGATGCGCGATTTCGGCGTCTACCCTGCCGCTCACTCGGCTTTCCTCTTGAACCTAGGTTTAGAAACGCTGGCTATTCGTATGCCGCGTTACGCTGAGCAAGGACAGCGAATCGCTAAATATCTGACCGAATCGCCGAAGGTGGAAGATGTGTCCTATCCCGGCCTTTCGAGTGATAAATACTACCCCCTCGCGAAAAAATACCTTGGCGGTAAAACCAGCGGCGTTGTCACTTTTATTATTCGCGGCGGTCGGAAAAACGCCGCCCGGTTTATGGATAATCTGCATCTTATATCGAATGAAGTCCATGTTGCCGACATTCGCACTTGTGTTCTTCACCCGGCCAGTGAAACGCACCGGCAGCTTACCGACGAACAGCTTCTTGCCGCCGGGATTCATCCGGGGATGATCCGCCTGTCCGTCGGTTTAGAAAATATCGACGATATTCTCACTGATCTTGAACAAGCCTTTTCTAAGGTTGACTAAATAAACTTAGTAAAAACAGCCGCTCCCCCGAAAGGGGAAGCGGCTGTTTTTTTATGTGCGCCGTGTGCTGATAAGCGAATCAGACTTGGAACTTACTGATTTCACCGCGCAGATCCATGGCGATATTGGCCAGACCTTCGCTTGCTTCAGCAATATCCTTGAGGGAATTCGTTTGCGTATCAACCGCTGCGTTCCCCTCTTCGCTTGTCGCGGCATTTTCTTCCGCAATGGCGGAAAGCCCTTGTACGACTTCGGCGATAGATTTGTTCTTGGAGATAATCGTTTCTGTCGAAGTGTTCATCGTCGTCATGACATTTTCGGCCATATCTACCGCTTCAGTGATTCGAAGGAACTTTCCCTGCGTTCCTTCAACGCTCGTTTGCGTTTCGGCAAAAAGCTGTTTAGAAACTTCCATCGTATCGACGGCTTCCTGCGCTTTTGTTTTAAGGCCTGCGATGACCTGACCTATCTCGTCGGTAAATGTCTTCGACTGTTCAGCGAGTTTGCGGATTTCTTCCGCTACGACAGCGAAGCCCCGCCCCGCATCGCCAGCCCGCGCCGCCTCAATAGCGGCGTTCAGTGCCAGGAGATTCGTCTGAGCGGAGATTGACTGGATCATCTGGCTCGCTTGCTCAATATGCTCAGCGCTCTGGTTTGTTTCTTCGACAACTCGCGCCACATTTTCTGTCGCCTGCGCCGTTTCCTTTGATTTTTTCACTAAATCGTTTAGAAGTTCCGCGCCTTCATCTTTTTCACGTCGAATATTACGGGTCGCTTCGTTGATTTTTTGTAGAATTTCCTTATTCTCGTCCATCATGTCCATGATCTCTGACAGATGTCCCGAAGCGTTCTGTGTATCCTGCGCTTGGCTTGTCGCCCCTTCAGCAATATTATGGATCGCTGAGGCGACATTTTGTGCTGAATCAGCTGTGGACTGCGCCGTCGCTGTTAGTTCCTCACTCGTAGCCGCAACCGATTGGGACGAATTATCGATCTTGCTGACAATATTACGGAGGTTCTGTTCCATGTTGGCAATACTGCGCGCGATAGTCCCTATCTCATCGCCTCGGTTACACAAAACCTTAGCTTTTCCTTTATTGGGGCGTATATCCAATTGCCCCATCCGTTGGATTATCGCTGTGACATCTCCCAGCGGATTCGAAACGCGCTGGCGAATATAGAGCGACATTACCACAATCAGCAAAATGCCGCAGACGGCCGCGATACCTACGGAGGCCCATACCATTTTCCGCGCGGCTGAGGTAAACAGCGCTTTATTGGTTGCAGCAATAACGGACCATTCTGAGGATACTCCTTTAAGATGCATTGGATAAAATGTATAGACGGTCATTTCGTTCGTCGTCGGTGAGATACGTTCGATGTTCGTGATGGAGTTTTCGTCAAACGCATCCTTGATTTCCGCGTCCGTCATGGGGAATGTGTCATAAAAGTGCTTCAGAACATATTCTTTATGAATGCCATGCGCCACGAAAGTTCCTTGACGAGTAAATACGGCATAAAAAGATTCAGGATTACTGATCTTTTCGAGATACTGTTGAATATCATTTAAATCAATATCCGCGACCACGACGCCAATGAATTGCCCATTACGCTCGATAGGAAGTGAGTAGCGTGCTATCAGGTGACCGCCCGGCGTCAAATATGGTTGGGTAAGAAAAGGCTGCCGCGAACGCTTAACCTCATTGTACCAATCCTTTTGCCCATCATTTTGTAAAATAATTGGCTTATTATCCTTGCCGACATAGATACTCACTCGACCGGACGCATCATTATACCCCTGCCCAGCAAATTGAGCGTCTTTACCATCGTAAGCTTGAGGCTCTAATGAGATCCCCATTCCTTGCAAACCCGCGCTCTCACGCATTTCGTCCTGAAGAATAGCAGCAACGCGGCTACGCTCTCGGACCTCTTGGGGTAGTGCGAATTGATCTTCCAGTGTCTTTCGAATGCGTGGCGCTATACGTATTACGCGATTATAACGCGCTTCAATCTGGGAAGCGATTTGTTGGTTTTCCAACATCTTTTCCCGTTTTCCAGCATCGACCAGCGCATTAAAACTCATATTCGCAATAAAACTAACGATAATTGCAATCATCACTGTTACGCCAATTATAACCAGTGCATTTACTTGAAATCCGATGCCGCGTCCCTGGCGTTCTTGCATCTGCTCATGCGTGTTCATATGTTTCGTCCTCCTTGTTAGTGTTCCCCACGCTCACCGTCATTCACGTCCTCAAGGTCGGCGTCTGACTGTTTTTATCCCTCCTGCCGCGTATGTCATAACACTATTCTACAATACTTATTATAGTCCTTTAGGATACTTTTGCAATAAAAAATTTAACAAAAATTTAATATAATGAACTAACGATATATTCATTCCATAAAAAATATCGGATATCATTTGAAAGACATCTTAGAAAAATTTATCCATAAATTCATTACCTTTGATTATATCACCTATCTGCCGTTGCTCTGTATTATTATTCTATAAATGCCTCTGTAGGATGATAATCTGCTTTTCTTCTATTACTCATCAATAATATATTTCTATAAGGAAACTTTGACAAATTATCTATGATTTCATGAATATGCTTTAATTACAAAAAAAAAGACCTGCTAAAATCCTAGCAAGTCTTGTTTTTTGGTGCCGAAGGCCGGACTCGAACCGGCACGTAGGGAACTACGCTTGATTTTGAGTCAAGTGCGTCTGCCAATTCCGCCACTTCGGCATATAAAAAAATTATAATATTGCCAACGATAGATAGTATACTATTGGCCAAGAGAAATTGTCAAGCGGCGGCTCTTTCCTATACGGCGTTCCGTATTATTTTCCGCTTTTTAAAGATGAAATTATAATCGCGGCCTCCTCCTTAGTCATCAAGATCTCCCGCGGTTTGCTGCCCATATTAGGACCAATGATCTTCACTTCTTCCATTGTGTCAATCAGGCGTGCCGCCCGCGTATAGCCAATACGAAAGCGCCGTTGAATACTGGAAGCCGAAGCTTGACCCGCGTTGAATATAAATTCCACCGCCGGTTCCAAAAGTTCATCGACAGATACGGCAGATGTGTCAGAGGTTTCCGGTTCTGTACTGGCGTTTTCCGTAAAGTCAATCAAATCCTCATTAGGAACCGTTTGCTGTCCCTGTGAGCGAATATAGTCCAGCAGGCGCTCGATTTCTTCGTCGCTGATAAACGCCCCCTGCACGCGCAAAGGTTTTGCGGCACCAACCGGTGAAAACAACATATCGCCATTGCCTAAGAGTTTTTCTGCCCCGCCGCGATCAAGGATCGTGCGCGAGTCCGTCAGCGACGATACAGCGAAGGAGATACGCGACGGGATATTCGCCTTGATGAGACCGGTGATAACGTTGACTGACGGCCGCTGGGTCGCCAAGACTAAATGAATCCCTGCGGCGCGCGCCTTTTGCGCTAAGCGGCAGATCGCGTCCTCGACATCGCGGGACGCCACCATCATGAGATCCGCTAACTCATCAATGATGATCACCACCGCGGGCATTTTCTCCTCGGGAGGCACCGTCTGATTATAATGACGGAGATCCCGAACGCTGGCGGCGGCAAACTTTGCGTAGCGGTTCTCCATCTCCCGTACTGACCAGTTTAAAACGGAAGCGGCCTTTTGGGCGTCAGTCACTACCGGCGCCATCAAGTGGGGAATATCATTGTAGCCTGAGAGTTCGACCATTTTGGGATCAATCAGAATAAATTTTACTTCATCGGGAGCCGCCTTGAACAAAATGCTGGTAATCAAGGTATTAATACACACGGACTTTCCTGAACCGGTCGCCCCCGCGACAAGAAGGTGCGGCATTTTCGCCAGATCTGCCAGGATCGTCTGACCGCCAATGTCCATGCCCAGCCCGACGGTCAGCTTGGACGGCGCGGCGGTAAAAGCCGCCGTTTCTAGTACATCGCGCAACTGAACGCTTTCCAGCTTTTTATTCGGCACTTCAATCCCAATGACAGATTTCCCCGGCACCGGCTCAATCCGGACAGAAAAGGCCGCTAATGCCAGCGCCAGATCATCGGCTAAATTCGTGATCTTACTTACCTTGACCCCGGGAGCCGGTTCCACTTCATAGCGCGTAACCGCCGGTCCGTGGCAGGCATTAACAATAGACGCTTTGACATTGAAGTTTTCCATTGTCTGCGTCAGTATCCGAGAGTTTTCCGCAATCTCCTGTTCCAGCTTCGTATTTGGCACGCGATTACGATGCTGCAATATATCGGCAACTTTAGGGACGACATAAGTTGGCGCTTCGCCTTCCGGTAAAGATAAAGCTGCAGGCGGTAATTCCCCTGTTCCCTGCCCTATCGTTTCTTTAGTTTCCGAATTTTCGTATTCTGCCACCGGTGATGACATTGCCCGATCGGAAACAGCAGGAGTTTCCTCACTGGTGGGAGAATTTGCTGTATCGCCAAAGTTGTCATTGGGAAACGTCAGCGCGGACGCCAGATCGTCGGAATTCTCGGGCGACCATACAGGTTCCGAATCCGT
The DNA here is from genome assembly GCA_905373705.1 of uncultured Schwartzia sp. Taxonomy (GTDB): domain Bacteria; phylum Bacillota; class Negativicutes; order Selenomonadales; family Selenomonadaceae; genus CAJPQU01. The sequence continues at coordinate 6,643 of CAJPUA010000015.1, forward strand.
TATTTCTGATGATATCATTGCTGCAGAGGTATTTTGTGCTGCTATAACTGTTCCCTCTTTTACAGGCTCTGCTTCCTTTACTTCATCATCTGTCTTTTGGTGTATTCCTGTCCAAAGAGCTGCAGTAGCTAAGCGTCGCCCTTCGTCGTTTTCGTTTTTTTCCCCCGTCTCACGGGATTCGGTTTGTGGGGAGTGAACGCTCGGTTCGGTTGGCGTTGCCGAAGTCGAACTAGTGAGAGCGGCGGTCTCCCGGAAATGCGTATCACGTTCCTGATCATACATGAGTTCGGGGGAGCTTTTTCCCAGAGGCATCGCTTGCTGATACATCTGCTGCGCTTTTTCGCGAGCGATAGCGATTTGTTCTTTCGCTTTCGCTCCGGTTTTATTGACCCCCGACGCCAGCGACCATGACGTTACCAAGATTAACGAAGCGACGGCCCCCGCGCCTAACAGGATAACGCCGCCTGTGACGCCAAAAAATTTACGAATCAGGAAAAGCAGCCCGCCGCCCAGAAGGCCTCCCCCTGTCGGTAAACGATCAAGTAAAATTTCTCCGCCGATCGGTATCGCAAAGTGATGATAAAGTGCTAACAGCGCAGCAAATAATCCCGCCGACCCAATCGTAGCAGCAGAAACCTTTAACCCTTGATGTTTGAGGATGAGGCGCAGTCCCAGCCACAGCAAAAAAAGCGCGGCCAGCCAGCTGCCCACGCCGAAAAAATAGCGCAAAAACTGCGCGAAATATAGCCCGACAAAGCCTACGTTCTCTCCCAGAAGCCCTCCCAAGGATATGACCGCTGCCGTGACAAACGCTATGCCGCCTAATTCATGCTTGCGTCCATCCGATATTTTTTTCGTCGGCTGTTTTCGCCTTTTTTGTCTGCTTCTCAACCACAATCACCCGAAATGTCAATGAGATATTCGCATTGCACAGCGATTCGCTTCAAAAATAATTCGTTCTTCGTCCAGCGAGAGCATCTCGCCTTTTTCCATTAAAACTTTACCGTTAATCACGACGGTATCCACAGAGCGAAGGGACGCCGAATATGTCAGCAGGGAAACCAGATCGAACTTTGGGCACCACTCTGCCCCGTTCATATCAAACAGTACAATATCGGCGAGGGCGCCTTTTTCGAGACGTCCCAAATTTTTAATGCCGACGGCTTTCGCGCCATTCTCCGTCGCCATTCTCACCGCTTCTCGTGCCGGTACTGCCAAAGGATCCAATGTATCTACCTTGTGAAGAAGCGCTGCTAAGCGCATTTCTTCCAGCATATCGAGATTGTTGTTGCTCGAAGCCCCATCCGTCCCCAGCGCTACGCAAATCCCGGTTTCTAGCATTTTAGGAACTGGTGCGACTCCGCTGGCGAGCTTCATATTGCTGCCAGGATTATGAGCTACCCGGACATGGTACTTCTTCATTAACGCGAGGTCATCGTCCGTCACGTGAACGCAGTGCGCCGCCAGGACGCCGCAATCCAATACGCCCACGCTCTCCATCAGAGCGATAGGTGTCATCCCGTGTTCTTTCAGACAATTTTCCACCTCCCCCTTCGTTTCCGAAAGGTGGATATGAATTTCCGCGCGGTACTCTTTGGCTGCTGCTACAACTTGACGCAAAAAATCCGGCGGGCAGGTGTATGGTGCGTGAGGACCGAACATTACGGTAATGCGGCCGTCACCTGCGCCGTGATACGTTTTAAACAGCTCTTTGTTTTCCTCTAAGGCTTGCTGCCCATTCGGCGCGACGCCAATCATGCCACGGGCTAGAACTGCTCGCATGCCCGACTCTATGGCGGCTTCCGCCACTTTATCCATATCGCCGTACATATCGGCAAAGGTGGTCGTGCCGCCGCGGATCATTTCCACCGCCGCCAGCATTGCACCCCAATAAATGTCCTCTTTCTTCATCTTGGCTTCGATTGGCCATATCTTATTTTGGAGCCAATCCATAAGATTCATGTCGTCAGCGTAGCTGCGGAGCAACGTCATTGACGCATGGGTGTGCGCGTTTACAAAGCCAGGAACAGCCAGCTTTCCAGTCGCGTCAATCACCGCGTCCGCCGTAAAGTCGGGCGGGACTTCGCCGACCGCGGCGATCTTATTTTCATCAATTGCCAGACTGCCCTCGGCGACGTTTCCCTCCGGTAACAGCAGGGAGGCGTTCTTGATTAACGTTTTCATTGGTTACTCTCCCTCATGCTTCCCCTAGGTATTTTTTTTGTTCCTCTGTCAGCTCGTCGATCTTTATCCCCATGGACGCCAGCTTGATTTCGGCAATTTTCGTATTGATTTCGTCAGGCATGAGATAGACCTCATTTTTCATCTCCTGATGATGGTTCAAAAGATGAAGCGCTGAGAAGAACTGCACAGCGAAGGACAGATCCATGATTTCTGCAGGGTGTCCGTCGCCTGCCGCCAGATTAACGAGCCGACCTTCCGCCAACAGGTAGAGCTTCCGCCCGTCCCGCTGCTTAAACTCTTCAATATTATTGCGTACTGTCCGGCGAGATACCGACAGCTTCGCAAGTTCCGGGATATTGATCTCTACGTCAAAGTGTCCGGAATTTGCCATGATCGCGCCGTCTTTCATATCAGCAAAATGACGCTCCCGAATAATATCTTTATCTCCAGTCAGCGTCAGGAAAATGTCGCCAATTTTTGCCGCTTCGTCCATCGGCATGACCCGAAAACCGTCAAATACAGCTTCGATCGCCTTGATCGGATCGACTTCGGTAACAATGACGTTACCGCCCAAGCCTTTGGCGCGCATAGCGCAGCCTTTGCCGCACCAGCCATAACCGGCGATGACGACATTTTTCCCGGCAATGACGAGATTCGTCGTCCCCATGATGCCGTCCCACGTCGACTGCCCCGTACCGTAACGGTTGTCGAAAAGATACTTGCAGTAAGCGTCGTTGGCGGCAATCATTGGAAATTCAAGTTTTCCTTTTGCCGCCAGCGCATGCAGACGATGAACGCCGGTCGTCGTCTCCTCAGAGCCGCCCAGTATTCCCGGTAAAAGGTCACGGCGTTTCGTATGCAGCATGGAAACAAGATCGCCGCCATCGTCGATGATGATCTCCGGACGAGTATCAAGCGCTTTTGTGAGAAATTCATCGTATTCTTTCGCTGAACAACCATGCGTGGCATACACCAGAACGCCGGCTTCGGCCAGCGCCGCGGCAATGTCGTCCTGTGTGGAAAGCGGATTACTGCCGGTAATCGCCACTTCCGCCCCCGCATTTTTCATGACCAGCGCCAAATAAGCCGTTTTAGCTTCCAAATGAATGGTCATAACAATGTGTTTGCCAGCGAAAGGCTTCGTCTGAGAATATTCCGCTTCAATTTTGTTCAAAACCGGCATGAAATTCTTCACCCACGCGATTTTATCATGCCCTGAAGGCGCCAGATTAATATCCCGGATCACCGATTCCATAATTCTGCCTCCTCAATAAAAATATCTCGCTAAAATAAAGGACAAGTTAAATTTTATTATAGCATAGATAAGGAAGAAGGGACAAGGTCGAAACCTTAGGCAAATC
>CAJPUA010000016.1 GCA_905373705.1 uncultured Schwartzia sp.
TATTTTTCGAGTGGCTAAACGGCGCTGGCCGGGGATCCGGCTGGTGCTTTATCCGGCGTTAGTTCAGGGCGATGATTCCGCGGTGCAGATAGCGGAGGGAATTACCTTTTTTAACGAAAAATATCCGGTTGAGGTTCTGATTGTGGGGCGTGGCGGTGGGTCGGCCGAAGATTTATGGTCGTTTAACGAGGAGATCGTCGTTCGAGCGGTTGCGGCTTCTCGTATACCTGTCATTTCAGCAGTGGGGCACGAAACGGATTATACGCTGACGGATTTCGCGGCGGATGTCAGGGCGGCGACGCCGTCACAAGCGGCGGAGTTGGCGCTTCCTGATGCGTCGGAGGTATTGCGCCATATTGAGAACTTACAAATTCGCCTGCAAAATTTTCGAAATACTTGGTTGGAAAGAAAGCGGGAAAAGCTTGCGGTGCTTTTACGCCAACCTTTTTTTCAGGAACCGCAGAGATTTTTGCGGACGTGGCGACAGCGGCTGGATATCGTAGAGGAACGATTTCGTCGGCTGACAAAAGAGCATTGCGCCGCTAAGAAGCAGCGAATGGCGTTTGCTTTGGAACAGCTGGAGCTTTTAAGCCCGGTGCGCGTTTTGCGGCGCGGTTACGGGATCGTTTCTTCTCCGGGAGGTAAAGTGCTTCGAAGTGTCCGCCAAGCAAAGCAAGGGGATATGGTGGAGATTATGCTCGCCGACGGGAGATTCTCAGCGAAAGTAACGGAAATACGGAAAGGAGCGGGAAAGTAATGCCGACGAAAAGAGAAGCCTCTTTTGAGGAATCACTGGCGGAGTTGGAAGCGATTGTGGCAGATATGGAAAAAGGCGAACCGGATCTGGCGAAGCTGATGGAAAGTTACAGCCGTGGCGTGCGCTTGTCGCAAAAATGTACGCAGGCGCTGGAGAGGGCAGAGAAAGCGATGGATCTGATGGTCAAGAAAACCCCGACCAGTAAAGTCGAAGAAATGGAATTGACGATAGAGGGAGATTGAGCCGATCATGCTCCAGGCAGAATGGAAGAAAAAGCGCGAATTGGTAGAGGCAGCGCTGATAAGAGAACTAGAGGCCGGGGAGACATTGAGCGCGACGTTGGCGGATTCGATGCGATATAGTCTGTTAGCGGGTGGCAAGCGGCTGCGCCCGATTCTTCTGATGGCTGCGGCGGAGGCCGTCGGTGGAAAAGGCGAGGATTACCTGGCGACGGCGTGCGCTATCGAGATGATCCATACGTATTCGCTAATCCATGATGATCTGCCGTCGATGGATAATGACGATTACCGGCGGGGAAAGCTTACCAATCATAAAATTTATGGCGCGGGCATGGCGACGCTTGCCGGGGATGCGCTTTTGACGCTCGCTTTTGAGGTCATGATGCGTCAGAGCGAGGCAACTGCCGCGGTGAAACTGGCTGTCGTGCGGGAAGTGAGCATGGCATCGGGACCGAATGGTATGGTGGGAGGACAGGCTATCGATCTGGAATCGGAAGGGCAACGTATCAGCCCGGATGATTTACGCCGTATGCACATGGGAAAGACGGGAGCGCTCTTTCGAGCGGCAATTCGCTGCGGGGCTTTTTTGGCTGGGGCGTCCGCAGCGGAGCTCAGGGCGCTGACCCGCTATGCGGAATCGTTTGGTTTTGCGTTTCAGATAACGGACGATATTTTAGACGTTACCGGGGAAGCGGCAGCGATTGGAAAGCCGGTGGGCAGTGACGAACGTAATCATAAATCGACGTATGTGACGCTGACTTCCTTAAGCGAAGCGCGGGAGATGGCGCGAAAAGCGGTGACAGAGGCGGTAGAAGCGCTGCATCCCTTAGGGAATAAGGCGGCCTTTTTGAGAGAATTGGCAGAATTTCTGCTGTCGCGAAAACAGTGAGCGGACGGAGGATCATGACAAAAATTCTGGAAACGATCGAAGAACCGGGAATGCTTCACAATCTGTCGCTCTCCGAGATGGAGCAGCTGGCAGCGGAGCTTCGAGAATATATTATTCAAACGGTGGCGGAGACAGGCGGTCATTTGGCTCCAAGTCTAGGAACGATTGAGCTGACGCTGGCTTTATATAGTGTTTTCAAATTGCCACGTGACAAAGTGATTTGGGATGTCGGTCATCAGGCTTACGCGCATAAGCTCTTGACGGGGCGGCACCTCTCCTTTGCCACGCTTCGCCAGTACGGTGGGATTACCGGCTTTCCTTCACGTGCGGAATCCCCATACGACGCTTTCGGCGTAGGGCACGCCAGCACGTCAATCTCAGCAGCGTTGGGCATGGCGATTGCCCGTGACTTGGCGGGATGCGGCGAGCACATCATCGCCGTTATTGGCGACGGGGCGATGACTGGGGGAGAAGCGTTTGAAGCGCTTAATCATGCCGGTCAGTTGGGAAAAAATTTGATCGTTGTGCTTAATGATAATGGCATGAGCATTGATCATAATGTGGGGGCCATGTCAGAATATCTGTCCCGTCTTCGGGTCACTCCGCAGTACAATAAAGCCAAGAAGGATATTGAAGGCTTTTTGCGCAGTATTCCCCGGATCGGCGATACAGTTTTGAAAACGGCGGAATATATTAAAGACGGGGTTCGCTCGGTACTGGTTCCGGGCGGAATTTTTGAAGAGATGGGCTTTACCTATGTAGGGCCTTTGGATGGGCACAATATTCAGCTCATGCAGGAAGTTTTCAGCGAAATTCGATTGATGGACGGTCCAGTTCTGGTACATGTTCATACGAAAAAGGGACGCGGCTACCTCCCGGCTGAGATTGAGCCGGATAAGTTTCACGGCGTAGGAAAATTTTCCGTGACGAGCGGCGAAGTTGAAAAAGATACGGGCGCTCCGCCCTCCTATACATCGGTATTCAGCCAAGCGTTGCTGGAACTGGCGGGGGAAAATCCGGACGTCACGGCGATCACGGCGGCTATGCCGGGAGGGACAGGACTAAAAACGTTTGCGGAGAAATTTCCTGATAGATGTTTTGACGTTGGGATCGCTGAGGAGCACGCGGTTACGCTGGCCGCCGGGATGGCGGCGGCAGGGTGCAAACCGGTCGTTGCCATCTATTCGACGTTTCTTCAGCGTGCTTACGATCAGATACTGCATGATGTTTGTCTGCAAAATCTGCCGGTAACTTTTTGTTTGGACCGCGCAGGGTTGGTGGGGGACGACGGGGCGACGCACCACGGCGTCTTTGATCTCTCGTACCTGCGCCCTATGCCGAATTTAACGGTCATGGCGCCAAAGGATGAAAATGAACTCAGGCAGATGCTTTATACCGCGCTTCGGCTTCCCGGCCCGGCGGCGATCCGGTACCCCCGGGGATCCGGTAACGGGGTCGCGCTGACAGAAGGGTTCACTGCTTTGCCGGTCGGGAAAGCGGAAGTTTTACGGGAAGGAAAAGACGTATGGCTTTTGGCAATTGGTAGTATGGTAGCTCCGACCTTACGGGCGGCAGATATTTTAGCGGCGAAGGGAATGGATGTGGGGGTAGCCAATATGCGTTTTGTAAAGCCGCTGGATGAAGCGCTGATTCTAAAACTCGCCGCAGCCGCGAAGCTTCTAGTGACCGTGGAAGAAAATGTTCTCGCGGGCGGCTTTGGCTCGGCGGTACTGGAATGTCTCGCTGCCGAGAGGTACGCTGCCTCCGTATTGCGACTGGGAATACCGGATCGCTTCATCGCTCAAGGAGAGAGGGCACTTTTGTGGAGGGAGTGCGGCCTGCTTCCGGAACAGATCGCTGCCTCTGTCCAGGAAAGGCTGGAACGGTGAGGCGCACTATGGGGAGAGAACGGCTGGATGTCCTCTTAGTCGAGCGCGGATTAGCAGAGAGCCGCGAGAAGGCAAAAACAACGATCATGGCCGGTCTGGTTCTGGTCGATGGGCAGAAGATGGATAAAGTTGGTACGATGGTTAAAAAAGAGGCGGGGCTTCGCGTTCTAGGCGATGCGATCCCTTACGTGAGTCGAGGGGGCCTGAAACTAGCCAAAGCCATCGAGTCCTTTGACATAGACCTGAAAGGACAGATCGTCGCTGATATCGGCGCTTCGACCGGCGGCTTTACAGATTGCGCTTTGCAAAACGGAGCGGTTCGAGTCTACGCCATCGATGTAGGATATGGTCAGCTGGCGTGGAAGCTGCGCTGTGATAAACGGGTCGTCAATATGGAGCGGACGAACATTCGTTACGTGACGCCGGAGGATATTGGCGAATCGCTGGACTTCGTTTCGATCGACGTCGCTTTTATTTCTCTGACAAAGGTCTTGGGAGCGGTACGGCGGCTCCTAAAGGCGCAGGGAGAGATTGTGGCGTTAATAAAGCCGCAGTTTGAAGCTGGACGGGAGCATGTGGGGAAAAAAGGCGTCGTGCGAGACGCCGGTATTCATGAGCAAGTCATCCGGGAGATCGTTGCGTTTAGCCGGTCGCTGCCACTGACGGTACTTGGAATGACGTATTCGCCCGTGAAGGGGCCGGAAGGGAATATCGAGTATCTCCTTTATCTGACGACCGACATGGCGCGCTCCGATACGGTAACCGATGAAATCATAGGGCAGACCGTCACAGAGGCTCATCGGATACTCGACTGCCCATGCCCGGAAAAAGAATGAAGGATTTATTCATTAAAGGAGAGGACGGCAATGCTGACAATAGCGGTATTTCCTAATATCGACAAAGAAAACGCCTCGATGGTACTGCGACGTATCGTGAACTTTTATCAAGGGAAGGACGTCAAGCTGCTTATGCCAATGGACAGCGCCAGGTTTTTCCGCTATGAGGAATACGGAGTAGACGATATTGAGAATTATCCTATTGATATGGCGCTCAGCATCGGGGGAGACGGGACGCTCTTAGGGATATGCCGCCGTCTCTACGAGCGGGATATTCCGGTCTGCGGGATCAATATCGGGACCTTCGGTTTTTTAGCAGATATTGAATTGCCGGAGATCGAAAGTAAACTGGAAAAGATTATTAAAGGGCAATATTATTTCGAGGAGCGGATGCTGGTATCAGGCTTCGTCAAGAGCGGAGAAGATGATGAGCGGTTTCTCGGCCATGCGATTAACGATGTCGTCGTCACCAAAGGCGGAGTAGCCCGTATGTTGCATCTGGGGTTGAGCGTAGATGGTTGTCGGGTTATGGACTACAAGGCGGACGGATTGATTGTCTCGACGGCGACAGGGTCGACAGCGTATTCTCTCTCGGCAGGCGGACCGATCATCAATCCAAAGATTAAAGTGTTGCTCTTGACGCCTATCTGTCCGCACACATTTAATGCGCGCCCGATGGTCATCGACGAAAATGACGAAGTGCGCATCCATATCGCGGCGCTTCATCAGGATATTATCGTCACCTTTGATGGTCAAGAGAGCTTCCGCCTTCTGCCGAGCGACGAGGTTATCGTGAGAAAAGCGCCGCTTCCAACGAAAATCGTCAAATTTGACGATAAAAATTATTATCAGACCATTCGGACGAAACTCCTTTATAATGCGTGAGAAAGGCGGCAAAACGGCATGAGGAAAACAAATCGCCAAGCGCGGATTAAAGACATCATTGAAAATAATATTATCGAAACGCAGGAGGAACTGGGGAGAATGCTGCGTCGTCAGCGCATTGAAGTGACACAGGCAACCGTTTCGCGCGATGTTAAGGAACTTATGCTGGTTAAGGTACCGATCGGCGACGGACGTTCCCGGTATGCTTTCCCGGCGGGCAATAACCGGCAATTTTCGCCGGAGCGGATGTCGCGAATGTTCCGGGACGCGGTCGTTGGGATTGATTACAGTGAAAATCTGATCGTCGTCAAGACTTTACCGGGAACGGCTAACGCGGTGGCTTCGACGCTTGACGGCGCCCGATGGCCGGAAATCATCGGTACGCTGGCGGGCGACGATAATATTCTGGTCGTCATAAAGCCGCGCCAAGCAGTAAAAAGAGTCGTGAAAAAACTGGCGGCGCTGACCGACTGAGGTGGAGGCAAATGCTAAGGACTTTGACAGTCTGGAATTTCGCGTTACTTGAGCAGGCAGAGATCGAGTTTGATACTGGGCTTAATATCCTGACCGGCGAAACAGGCGCGGGCAAATCAATTCTCATTGACGCTTTAGGCGCGGTGTTAGGTCATCGCCTGAGCAGCGATGTGATTCGCACCGGGTGCGACTGGTCGCGGGTCGAAGCGATTTTCGATATTACGGGAGAAGCGAAACTGCATGAGCTTTTAACGGCGCAAGCGATCGATGACGAAGACGAAACGCTCATTGTCACACGGCAATTAACGGTGAAGGGGAAAAATGTTATTCTGGTCAACGGCTGCCACGTCACCTTAACCGTATTGCGAACGATTGGCGAGTATTTGGCGGATATTCATGGACAGAATGAAAATCTGGCGCTTTTGAAAACGGAGAATCAGTTTGCTCTTTTAGATGGAAGCCATCCGGAAATCGCGCCGCTTCTGAAAAAATATACGGACGCTTTTCAAAAATGGCAATTCTCTCAGGAGGCGCTGGAGAAGAAAGAGGCCCAAGCGCGGGATATTGCCGACCGTCTTGATATGCTTCGCTGGCAGGCGCAGGAAATCGAGGGCGCTCAGCTTCGGGAAGGAGAATATGAGGAGTTGGAAACGGAGATAAAACGACTCTCCAACGCCGAACGGATCACAGAAAATATTAATCAAGCTCATGCCTTGATGAATGGGGACGAGGCGAGCGATGGCGCGCTGGGGGCGCTGGCAAAAATCAAAGCGGCGTTAGAAAATGTTTGCCGTTACGATGACGGGGCAGCGCCCGCGCTGCCCCTTTTAGAGGATGCGATTTGCCAGCTTCAAGAGGCGGCATATACAATTCGTACTTATCATGACGGGATGGAATTTGATCCGGAACGGCTCGATCAGCTTCAGAGCCGCCTTGATACGATTGAGAAGTTGTGTCGAAAATATGGCGGCACGGTCGCTGCGGTGCTGAAGTATCAGGAGAAAATTACCGATGAGCTGACCGAGATGGAAAATTACGATAGCGACGTAGCGGAGCTGAAGGCGGCGCTTTCTGCCGCAAGAAAGGCGGCGGAAACGGCAGCAGCGGCGCTTAGTCAAAGCCGGAGGGCGGCAGCGGAAGAATTGTCGCGACTCATCAGCAAACGACTGACTTTACTCGGGATGCCGGATGCGCGGCTGACTTTGCGGCTTTCTACAGCAGACCTGACGGCGCGCGGCGCGGATGATCTGACAATCCTTTTTTCCGCTAACGCTGGGGAAGACGAGAAACCTTTGGCGAAAGTGGCTTCCGGAGGTGAGCTGTCACGGATCGCGCTGGCTGTGAAGACAGTCGCGGCGGCGGGGGAATCGTCGGCCGACAGTATGGTTTTCGACGAGATCGATACCGGAATTGGCGGCAGGACCGCGCAGATGGTTGCTGAGTGTATCGCCGCTGTGGCTGTCCATAAGCAGGTGCTGTGTATTACGCATCTGCCGCAAATCGCCTGCATGGCAGACGGCCACTTTTATTTAAGCAAGGCTTCAAGCAAAGGCAAGACGACGACCAAGATTCAGAGACTTAGTGAAGCGGAACAGGTGAAAGAGATCGCTCGCATGGCTTCAGGCATGGATATGAGCGCCGCTTCCCTTGACAACGCGCGGGAAATGCTCCGGTTTGCGGCGGCAAAGAAAAAAGCGCTGCGGTCGGCTAAGATTTGCTAATATGGGATAGCCACGGGGAACAGACGGTTACGGTCAGTTTTCAGAAATAAAGGAGAAAATAATGGACGAAGATTTGTGGGAAAAGAGGCTTCATAGCGAAGCAATATATGATGGACGCCTGCTCCATGTGAAGCGGGATACGGTACGTCTGCCGGATGGGCATGAGGCGACGCGGGAGTGGGTGAAGCATCCGGGCGCGGCCGCCGTTATTCCGCTTTTCGCGGATGGCCGGATCCTTCTGGTGCGGCAGTATCGCTATCCGATTGAACAAATCACTCTGGAGATCCCGGCGGGGAAGCTCGACGTGCCAGGAGAAGATCCTTTGGCCTGTGCGAAACGGGAGCTGAAGGAGGAGACCGGCTACACGGCCGGACACTACGAAAAAATGCTTACTTTGGCGACAACGGTCGGCTTTTCTAACGAGCTGATCCATATTTACGCGGCAACCGAACTTTCACCGGGCAAACAGTCGCCGGATGAGGATGAATTCATTCATGCGGTAACAATGCCGCTGGCCGAAGCCGTCGAGGGGATAAGCCGCGGCGCTATCATCGACAGTAAGACGATAACGGCGGTTCTGCTGCTCGATCGCCAAAAGCGTGCCAGAGAGGGAGGAATTTGATGTTTGGGTTTGATCTGATGTATATGATAGCGGGGCTTCCAGGGCTGATCATCGCTATGTCGCTTCATGAATACGCCCACGCCCGAGTGGCGGTGGCCATGGGTGATTTTACACCGCGCCTGACAGGGCGTCTGACGCTTAATCCGCTGGCGCATATCGACCCGATCGGGCTTTTAATGCTATTGGTGGCGCGGTTTGGCTGGGCGAAGCCGGTGATGGTGAACCCCAGTAATTTTCGTGATCGCCGCCGGGGCGAAGTATTAGTGGCACTGGCGGGGCCTGGGGCGAATTTCGCTGTCGCCTTTATCGCGATGGCGGTTATCATGTTTTTGACGCAGGTCATGCATATTCGACTCTCGACGGGGGTTCAATCGGTTTTATGGCTAATTCTCGTTTATAATATCAATTTTGGGATTTTTAATCTGATTCCTCTTCCGCCGCTCGACGGCTCGCGGGTTTTAATGGCCTTTTTGTCGCCTGAACAGCAGTATAGACTTGCCGGACTGGAACGATACAGCTTCCTCATTCTAATCATTTTTCTTGTTACGCCAGTATTGGGCGCGATCCTGATCCCGCTGTCGCAGTTCATTATGCAGCTTTATGCGACGATATGGGGCGCGGTGTTTAGCGTTTTTCTGTAAGTCAGAGCGGGGCTGACGGTGGACGTATACAAAATTCAGTTAGAGGCTTTTGAAGGCCCGATGGATCTTCTCATGCACTTGATTGAAAAAAATAAAATTAACATTTATGATATTCCAGTGGCCAGTTTAACACAGCAATACATGGAATATCTGCAAAAATTCCAACGATTCAACATCGAAGTGGCCAGTGAATTTCTAGTGATGGCAGCGACGCTTCTTCTGATTAAGTCCCGCCTGATGCTGCCAAAGCCACCGAAAGAAGAGAATGAGAATGCGGCGGAAGATCCCCGGCAGGAGCTGGTGGCGCGCATTTTGGCGTATCAACAGTATAAAAAGGCTAGCGTCGCCTTGAGAGAATTAGTCGAGCGAGAAAGTCTCCACGCGGTCCGCCCGCCGATGACGATTCCCGTTCGGCGTCTGCCGCCGGAAAATCTCTCTACAGAACTATTGTGGAACGCCTTTCATAATCTGCTGGCCGTGCGGCGAGAGCTGACGATTCCCGAGGTAATTGTCGCGCATGAAACGTATCGGGTCGAAGAACAGATGATGAAGCTCATGAAACGATTGGCAGAAAGGGAAGGAGCTTTGTCGTTTGCGGCAATTTTTCCGGCCGTGCAACGATCGGAGTTGATCGTTGATTTTTTGGCTTTGTTGGAATTGATTCGTCGTAAATATATCGCGGCGCGCCAAGACGCGCTATTTGATTCAATCATGATTGAGGTTCGGGAAACAGGCGCAAGCGAGAATGAGGATACGGAGGATGGGACGGATGTTTTTGGCTGATATGTTAGGGCCGTTGGAAGCGGTACTATTCGCCAGCGGTGATCCTATTTCCTCGCTGCGCTTGGCGGAAATTCTAAAGGTAGATAAGGAAAATATCGTAGAATTGCTTACCTTGGAGGCGGAGCGGCTGGCAGAGCGCGGTAGCGGCATAGAGCTTCGAGAAACAGCGGGCGGCTGGCAAATGGTAACGCGACCGGAATATTTTTCCTA
>CAJPUA010000017.1 GCA_905373705.1 uncultured Schwartzia sp.
GCACGGCGTTCCCATTAGCGAGCGGCTTTTCGTACTGCACGCCCAGGTCGAAGCGATACCAGCTGGGAACCTTCGCGGTGTTGGCCGAAGTAAGATATGCCGAACTATTATAGAGCAGACGCCCGAAGATTGTCCAATTCGCGTCAGCATTATACTCTGCGGTCAGCGTTGCGTTCCAGTTTGGAAGCGCGGGAAGTTCGCTGCCGTCATTTGCGCCGCCTGACTGCGTCCCTTTGAGATACATCAAGCCGCCGATGAGATTAAATTTCGGCGACACCTCGCCAAAAACTGTCACCTGCGCGCCGCGATTCTTTTGCCTTCCGTGGTAGCGGTATACATTGCTCGCATCAGCGTAAGCGTTTTCCTGCTCTAAGGAAAAGACGCTAAAACTTCCGGCGAGTTTCTTATTGTCCCATTTCAGACCAATTTCCATTTGCTTGGTAAGCTGCGGCGGGAGATACTCGCCCCCGTTGGCATAGGTACTGCGGACAAACACCCCTCTTCCAAGGCCTTCCATATAGTTAGCGTAGAGCTTCGACTGCTCATTGAGCGTGTACATTATGCCAAAATTCGGGCTCGTCGCCGAGGTGGAGTAGGAGCCGGTGTAATCCTTGCCGTTGTGAGCGCGGAAGGCTTTTTCTTTTTGATAGCGCAATCCCGCTAAGAAAGACCATTTCTCATCGTCGGTAACGATCCGATCAATTACGGTAATTCCACTGAGAATTTTGGCGCCGCTATAATACCATGGATCCAGAAGCACCTGCTCTAAGGGACTCGTATAGCGGGCGATGGAATTGTCGTAAATATTGCCCTGGTATGTGGCTGTGCCGAACCAGTCCTGCCCGCCGCCGTTCGTCGACATTCGATCAGCACGCAAAGAGAGGTTATGCGTCAATACGCCGGTTTTCACCTTGCCGCGGATCCCGGCATCAAAGCTCAGCCGCCAGAAAGCGATTGGAACTTCTTCCATTTCCGCTTCAAAATTCCCTCTATCGTCAATCAGTTTAGGATAGTACGATTCATAACAGGAGTTCCAATCCTCGTCATGGTATCCGGCATGAAAAAACGCTTGCCAGTTCTTGGTAAATTCATGTTCAAGGGACAAAGTAAGAATATTATTATTATAACGATAGCGCGACCATGGCAGCTGGAAATTCGCATCGCCGGAAGGAGCCGGCGGCAAAGCATGACCATTTAAGGCCAGCGAAAACGTCGGCGCCGTCTGATTGACATAGCGATACCCGTACAGAAATTGAGCTTTCGTTTTTTCGCCGCGATAATCGAAATTAACAAAAATATTATGGTAGTCCATCTTTTCGTGACGGAACTCAGTATTTCCATGGCCGGCGTCGATATTGGCGCGGATACCCCATTCCTTGTTTTTCCCGAAACGCGCGCCAAGGTCCAGGGCGTGCTCGTAATGGCTCTTGCCGGAAAACGTTTCGGTAAAGGCAACGCGAGGCTTATCCCCGGCAACCTTCGGGACGAGGTTGATCGACCCGCCGATGCTGCCGCTGTCCGAGACGCCATGAAGCAGCGTGTCCGGCCCCGAGATGACCTCTACGCGATCAACGAAATTCATCGGAATCGAGGACTGTGACAGCATACCGGAAACGCCATTTAAATAGTAATCGTGCGGGCTGATATAAAAGCCGCGAATCCTCACGTCGTTATACGTCTTATTCCCCCGCGAGGTGACCGTAGGATCCATTGTCACCAGTTGTGTCAAGGTATTACCCGGCTGCTTGGCCTGCATAATAGATTTTTCGGTCAAAGAAATCGCGTTGAACGGAACGTCCATAAAATCCGTATCGCCAAGCGCTCCCAGGCTGTTTTCCCGGACGACGTAGCCGCCCGCGTAAACGTTTTTCTGCCGCTCCCCGAGGACGACCATCTCCGAGAGTGTATATTCGTCAGGAGTTTCCTCGCCTGCGGCTGCATATACTGCGTCAGATGTAAACAGCGCTCCTCCCAATATGCTCAGCAGCACGGCTTTTTCTAACTTTTTCCAATGATCCTTCATGTGTAGTCTCCATCCTTTCTTTTTTCGTCCTTGCCGACGCGCCGCCCTCCTTCGCTGCCGTGGAGCCATGGCGCGCATATAGCTCCCGACAGATATAAAGCGTCGCCTTTCGAGTGGAACGCATCCTCCGCGCGAACGGTGAAGTTTTCTTTATGTCCCGCGGCCTTTCAGCGCCTGCTCCTCACGCGAAAGGTAGACAACGTAGAGCCGCCCCATTGGAGGCAAAATTTCTACCCGCGCCTCGACGTCGTAAAGACGGCGGATAAAATCGGCGGTTAAGAGGTCGCGTGGGGTCCCGGAGCCAATAATTTTCCCTTCCTTAAGGGCGATGAGCCGATCGCAGTAAAGGGCAGCGATATTAAGATCGTGAATCGCCGATACTACCGTCAAATGAAGAGATTTTACGATGTCCAGGATTTCCAGCTGATATTTGATGTCGAGGTGATTCGTCGGTTCATCAAGAACCATGCACTCCGTCCCCTGGGTGAGCGCTCGCGCCAAAATGACGCGCTGCTGTTCACCTCCTGACAGTGTAGAAAAAATCCGCTTCTCAAAATTTGCCAGGCCCACTATCGCCAGCGCCTTTCGGGCGAGTTTATAATCCTCGGGCGTATCGCGGTCGAGGAGTTTTTTGTAGGGAGCGCGTCCCATCAATACGACGTCAAGTACGGCGAAATCGAAGCTGTAAAAATTATGCTGCGCCACGACAGAAAGCTTCTGCGCCGACTCGCGAAAAGAGAGTTCGTCGAGGCGCTGCCCGTCAAAAAAAATGGCTCCGTTCGTCGGCTTCTGCGTTCGATAAACACATTTTAAGAAGGTACTTTTGCCGCTGCCATTGGGACCGATAATACCGATAAATTCCTTGTTTTTGATACTGAGATTAAGGCTGGAGAGGATCTCCTTTGCCCCAATGAACATAGAAACGTTTTCCGCGGTAATTTCCATCAGCCCTCACCTCCAAAACCATAGGTGTGCCGGGTCAAAAGATAAACGAACCATGGCGCGCCAATGAGGGAGATCAGTATACCGACCGGCACTTCCGTCTTAGGAATAACGACGCGGCATAGCCCGTCAGCGACGATCAACAATATGGCACCGAGGAGCGCTGCCGCAGGCAGGAGGCGTTTGTGGTCGGTTCCGACGATTAAGCGCACGACATGCGGCACCACCAGCCCGATAAAGCCGATCATCCCCGACGAATAAACGATAAAACCGACGACGAGAGAACTGATCAGAAGATATGCCTGCCGGTAGCGGTGCAAGTCCGTTCCCAGAGTAATCGCTGTATCGTCGCCAAGCAGCATGAGATTGAGCATACGGCTCTGCGACCAGAAAAAGAGCGTAGCCAAAACCACTAAGGGAAGGATGACGAAAAGCTCATCCCACGTCGCTCCAGCGAAACTCCCCATAAGCCAGTAGGTCACGGTTTGCAGCCCTTCCTTATTGGGGGAAAAGTAGACGATAAAGCTCGAAAAAGCGCTACATACTGCGCTAAGCGCCATTCCGGCCAGGAGTAACTTGACGGAACTGGCGCGGCCGCCCAGGTTTGCAATGAAGAGAACCCCCAGGGAAATCAGAAACGCTCCCAAAAACGCCGCTATGCCGACAAAATTTGCGCCCAGCCCCACGCCGACCCCCAGCATGATGGATGCTGTCGCTCCCAGGGAAGCCCCGGAAGAAATGCCCAGAATGTATGGGTCGGCCAGGGGATTTTTCACGATGGCCTGCATGATGACGCCGACAATCGCCAGACCGCACCCGGCAGCTGCCGCCAAGATAAGGCGCGGCAAGCGAAGCAGCCACACGATATCATGCACCGCCCCCTGCCCGATATCCTCAATCCCTTTGCCACTAGTGAATTGTCCGACGACGGCGTGGTATATCTCGTTCGAAGAAAGCGGCGCACTGCCGATGGACAGTGCCCAAAACAGGGCCAAAAAAAGCCCCCCCGCGAGCAAAGAGAGAATGACTGAATATTTCAGGCCCGCTACGCCTGCTGATATTTTCTCTACCTTCGGCGCCTCAGAATTCGTATCGTGTTCCACAGAATTACTCCTCACGTTTTATTGCTTCTAAAATATATTTATGAATTTCTCATAAATATGCGACTTATATAATATAAAAATAATCTTTTTCTGTCAATACTTCATAATTGAGACTTTTCCCTCACGAAAGCACAAGACACAAACAGGACTGACGCCCGCCTCCGGGGCGAGAGTCAGTCCTGTTTAGTATAAAAATTCTTCGCGCATGGGAAACGTTGCAACCATCGTCATGTTGTGGCAAATCGCCTGAGGAAAGAATTACTAAAAAATCACATCAGGAGCCATCGTGCGGCGCGTCAAGCTCCCCGCTTTCGCGTGCGGGCGGCTTTTTCTTTCTTCGGAACCATTCTTTGTCGACTAAAGCGATCGTTCCCAGCGCCGCTAAAGCGAACGTAATCAGCGCCGCCGTGTTCAGCCCGTGGAACGGGAGAAACAGCCCCAGTACCGGCAACAATCCTAACAGCCAAACGCCACAGCGACCTAAATTGAGGACCGGGATTATCGTGCGCCGTGCGGCGGCGGCTTTGGAAAATCGGGTCAGGTAAATAGCGATCCCGCTCACAGTGAGAAGAAGCGAAAGGATGAGAAAGAAGCCCCACATTCCTTTAAGCCACAGCGTGTCGTGGTTACGAAAATGCAGATTCAGAGCGAGGGGAGCGAGTGCCAACCAGGCCGGCGGCTGCGGTGGAATAAGCTCATCCGCCCCATCCGCCGCCAGGAACACCATGTGACGTGGAGTATAGAGACGGATTTCCTTCGGGCGTTCGCTGATATCAAAGGCGTAAAACGGATGATTTTCTTCCGGAAAGCCGATAGCGGCAATTCTTTTCTCCGGGAAGCGCCGACGGATAATGGTCAGCGCCTCCTCCACGGGCAGCGCTTCCCCGGATGGCGGCACGAAATGCGCTTCGGCGGCTTTCCAGGCGGTATTTATATAACGGTTTTGTCCCTTGGCATGAAGGAAGAGCCCCAATCCACTGAAAGACAGGAGAAACAGCCAGCCTCCCGCGAGAATGCCCAGAATTTTATGCCAGTCCGACCACCACAGCCGCCACGAGAACGCCCGCCGCGTCCCAAAGGAAAGACCCTTCATAAACTTAGGATAGAGAACAAAGCCCGTCCCGATTGAAATCATCGCTACGCCGCACATAACGCCCATCAGGATACGCCCCGCTTCGCCGTCGTTGAGGCGAACGTGCAACCTGGCCATCAAAGACAGCGCGTCACGAACCCATATATGGCGTGAAGTATCCGGCGAAGTATCTTTAAGGACGCCGTTTTCGAGCGACAGATCGACGATTCGCCGCTCGGCGGCATCCCTCGCGTCCTGAAGGTAAAAGCGCAGTTGTCCCTGGGACGTGATAAAGCGCACGGAACGAAGCTCTTGCCCCGGTGCTATTTCTTTTGCCTTGGCAAGCCCCTCCGATAGGCGCCGGTACAACTCCTCTTCCTCAACCGGCGCGCCATAGGAAGCTAGCGCACCAAGAGAATCAAAGATTTCGCTTTCAAACAACAGGATAAAGCCGGTCAGGCATAAGATCACCAGAAACGGCGCGGCGATAAAACTGGTAATGCGATGAAGGCGATAAATCCATTTCAAAGTACGCTCCTCCTCTCGCTTTTCGGCGGGACACATAAGCGGGACGCTGAACAGCGTCCCGCTTTTACACGAAATAAACGGATTCGATAAAGCTTATATTTTATATTATATACTGAATTATTTTATATTCAATAGTAATATTTATTCATATATGAATCTTCCCCGCAAAAGGGCTTTCCTATTAGAATCGCACGCCTTGGCTATATGCGCGGTGACAATATTGCGCGGATAAAAAAAGCGCCGTTATCAAAGGCGCTTCATCCTGCCCATAAGGCAGACATGGAAATCCGACCTACGGGACCTTAGCATGAGCAAAGGCAAAACCGCCCTAATCCAAAGGGCCGTCAAATTTCGCGCCGCCCTTGGGGAGGCTTTCCAGCGTGGGATATTGCTTGATGAACGCCACGGGGCGGCTCCAATCGACGTGAACCTCCGTCGCTTCCCAAAGTCGCGTGAGGGCGACCTGAAAGCTGCGGACGTCGCTCAGCGGGTCGATGATCTCCTCGGAAAAATCGAGCAGGGTTTCGTGCGGAACAAGAATTTCGTGCTTCGTGTGCAGATATGTTTCCGCCAGTTCCCGTCCCTTGTCATCGGGGAGGACGACCCGCGCCGACCGTTGATCACCGTCGTATTCAATATAACCAAGAACGTCATGGTAGCTGATCGCTACACTGAAGGTATTTGCCATGGACTAGCTCTCCTTTACGCCGTATCTTTCCTAAAATATCGCCGCTGTTTCTCCTGAAAAAACAGGGCTCTTTTATTATACCCGGTTATCCCTGTTTTGTCTTGTTTTATCGTGCGCTTTTTCCGCCGGCTCGCTTTTCACCGCAAGCATTTTACACTCATATAGGGATTGCCTCTTAAGGGGCGGCAACTTGACGCACGAAGAAAACACACTGAGAGCATCGATTTTCCGCTTGTCAAGTCTTGTAAGGCGCGCGCCTTTATGATATGATTTCTTTTAAAGAAGGAATCGTCTGGGGTGTGCGTGGATATATTACATGTCTAACCGACTCTTTTACCTTTGGGAATCTGATTTGTGCCGTCGGCTGACGGAGTCGCCTCGTGCGAATGTCAAAGGGCGGACTTAGGGTACCCACCTGCACATGCAGGTTTAGGCAGTTGTTGTCAACGGCACTTTGGACTCCGTCTTTGAAAAGGGCTTGCTGCGTGCGGCAGGTCCTTTTTGTTTGCCGGAAAGGCCTTACGCCTCGTCGTCGTCCGATAACATTTTTGCCGCCGGCGGCTTTTTTAACAGCGGCGCTCGGGTAACGGCACTTTCGCCGAAGCGTCGGCGAAGGCCGTCGATCGCGGTGTAAAGGCGTTCCTTTTTCTGGCTGTCGTCAAAAAGCGACAGTTCCCCCGCGCCGTCGAAGCCACTCCCGCTGATCCCAAGCAGGCGGATCCCGCGCGGGGGCAGCGCCATCGTGTCGAGGAGGGTGCAGGCCGCCGCGTAAATATCCTCGTCGTAAGAAAGAGGAGCGGGAAAGGTACGCTGACGGGTGAAGGTTGAAAAATCGCCGAGCCGCAATTTAAGCTGAATGGTATGCGCCCGCTTCCCAGCGCGGCGGAGCCGCCAGCCGACCTCCCCCGCCAGCTTGAGGAGCGCCTCCTTCGCTTCCTCAGCGGTGTGGAGATCTTCCGGGAAAGTTATCTCCCGCCCGATAGACTGCGCTTTGCGCACCGGCTCGACCGGGCGTTCATCGCGGCCCAGCGCCAGCTCGTGAAGATGATGCGCCAGCCGCTCGCCCAGCTCCTGCGCCAGCTTTGCCATATCTGCCCGCGCGATTTCGCCGATCGTGCGGTACCCGAAAATCGCCAGCCGCTCGTTTGTCTTTTTCCCTACGCCCCAGATACGCCGCGCCGGGAGCGGCCAGACGACGCGGGGAATATCCGCCGCCGTAATCAGGGTGAGACCGTCCGGCTTTTCAAGATCCGAGGCCAGCTTGGCGAGAAACTTATTCGGCGCGATCCCCACGGAGGCGATCAGCCCCGTTTCCTCGCGAATGGCGGCCTTAATCCTCCGTCCATAAGCGCGCGGTCCGTCCGGCATAAGCCGCGCCATACCGGTGAGGTCTAAAAAACCCTCGTCGACAGAAAGCTTCTCAATCAAAGGAGAGAACCGGGATAATATGGCGAAGATTTGCGCGGATACCGCCCGATAGCGGGGGAAATCGCCGGGCAAAAAAATCGCGTCGGGACATCGTCGTCGGGCGGCCGCCATCGGCATAGCGGAGTGAACGCCAAATCGCCGGGCTTCGTAGGACGCTGTGGATACCACGCCCCGCGCGCCCAGGCCGCCGACGATCACCGGACGATCGCGGTATTCCTCATGGTCGCGCTGCTCCACCGCGGCGAAAAAAGCGTCCATATCAACGTGCAGTATCCAGCGCTCCATGGCTCCTCCTTCCCCGGTTCACTTTTCCCGACAGCGAAAGGTTTCTCCCCTGATCTATGTGCCCTCGATGCTATCGCCTTTTCCCGGCACGTTAGTCCGGTCAGCGAAACAGGCTCTTTAATTCGTCCTCGCTCAGCTTCGCCAAAAAGTTTTCCCCCGGCTGAATCATCTGGTCGATGAGGGCTTTTTTCCGCTCCTGCAAAGCGAAAATTTTCTCCTCGATCGTATCCTTGGTGACGAGCTTTAAGACCTGAACCTTATTTTCCTGCCCGATACGGTACGCCCGGTCCGTCGCCTGCTCTTCCACGGCGGGATTCCACCACGGATCGTAATGGATCACCATATCCGCGCCGGTAAGGTTCAGCCCCGTTCCGCCGGCCTTGAGAGAAATCAAAAAGAGCGGCGTATCCCCGGCGTTAAAGTCGTTGACGAGCCGCAGGCGCTCCATCGCCGGGGTCTGTCCGTCGAGGTATAAATAGCCAAGGCGCAGCTCCTCCAGCCGGGCGGCGATGCGCTTCAGCATCGTCGTGAACTGCGAGAAAATCAGCAGCCGATGCCCCGACGCCACCGCATCCGTCACGACTTCGCTCAAAAGCTCAAGCTTTCCCGAGCCGCCGTCGTAATCCTCCAGGAAGAGCGCCGGATCGCAGGCGATCTGACGAAGGCGCGTCAAAATCGCCAGAATTTTTATGCGCCCCGTCTCGACGCCATGCTCCGCCAAAATAGCGGCGAATTCTTTCTGCCCGCGGACGAACCACGCCTTATACACCTTTTCCTGCGCCGGGGTCATTTCGTTTACCAGCTTGCTTTCCACCTTGTCGGGCAGCTCCGTCAACACGTCTTTTTTAAGACGGCGCAGGACGAAGGGCGCGATGTGCCGCCGCAGGTCGGCCGCCGCCCGATCGTTTTCGTCGCGCACAATGGGAACCTCGTAGCGGGCGTGAAACTGCGCGTAAGAAGAAAGATAGCCCGGCATAAGGAAATCAAAGATCGACCACAGCTCGGTCAGCGTATTCTCGATGGGCGTGCCGGTCAGGGCGAAGTAGCCGCCGGTATGAAGGCGCTTCACCGCTTTGGCGTTCTGTGTCGTGGGATTTTTGATATGCTGCGCTTCGTCGAGGAAGCAATAGCGAAACGACCGCGTTTCGTAATCGGCGATGTCGCGCTTCAGCAAATTATACGTCGTCACCACGACGTCTTGCTCCATGGCTGCCGCCAGTCTCGCGCGGCGTTCCTTCTTACTCCCGGCAACAGTCAAAGCCCGTAATTCCGGCGCGAAGCGCTCGATCTCCTCGAGCCAGTTGTACATCAGCGACGTCGGTGTGACGACGAGGGTCGGGGGCGCGCCCTCCTGGCGCCTGGCCAGAAGAAAAGCGATGACCTCCAGAGTTTTGCCCAGCCCCATATCGTCCGCTAAAATTCCCCCCAGACCGTGCGCCGCCAGCGTCATGAGCCAATTAAAGCCCTGCGCCTGATAATCGCGCAAGATGCCGGCTACCGGTTCCGGAACCGGCCAGGTATCCCTTTCCGGCGCGGTAATTTCGCGCACCAGCTGGCAGAAATTCTGGCTCCGATCGAGCTGCAAACCGTTTTCTTCCCGCGCTGCCGCGTCGAGGTAAAGCGCCTGCGACAGGGGCGCCACCGCGCCCTCCGCCTGCTTCTCCAGCCGCGCCGCCCCGAAGAAATCGGCGAGCGCGTCGAGTCGTTGGCCTTCCAAGGTCACGAAGCTGCCGTCCTT
>CAJPUA010000018.1 GCA_905373705.1 uncultured Schwartzia sp.
GCTCCGCTCCCAGCACAACAACCTCAGGAACAGGTTTTCCCGTTAAGGTAAGAAGCGTTAAGATATCCTGAATCCCCACCTCATGCGCCGACAGTTTACTCTGAAAATGCGCCGCGACGTCCTCTTTCTCCAGCCGGTACACCGTCCCCGGCGCTTTATCGCCCCGTATCGCATCTAAAATGAGCAAACGCCGTGTGCCGGTAACAAAGCGCAAGAGTTCCATACCCAACGTGCCGCCGTCTAAGATTCGCACCTGATCGGGGAAAAAATAGTTTTCCCTGAGATATTCCGCCGCCCGAACACCAAAACCTTCGTCGCGCAAAACGATATTGCCGATGCCCAGCACCGTAATCTCCGCCGCTTCGTCCAGCCCCTCGATCATCGCGCCGCCTCCCGCTTTTCCCGCACGCGCGCAAGCAGCCAGTCAATCCACGCCGCCAATCCTTCCCCGGTGCGCGCTGACACAGGAAGCACCGCCGCTCCGGGATGAATGGTCGTGATGTCTTCCGTCGCCGCCGCCACATTGAAATCTGTGTACGGAACAAGATCAATCTTATTCAAAAGCGTCAGCGCCGATTCCTTAAAAATAAGCGGATACTTGAGCGGCTTATCGTTCCCCTCCGTCACGGAAAGCACTACCGCCTTCGTATCCTCGCCCAGCGCAAATTCCGCCGGGCAGACGAGGTTCCCGACGTTCTCAATGATCAGGAGATCGAGAGCGTCGGTATTTAACTCTTTCAGCGCCTTTTCGATCATCGGCGCATCCAGATGGCAGCCGCCGCTGGTATTGATCTGAATGACCGGTACATCATGGCGGGCGATGCGGTCGGCGTCCTTCGAGGTGAAAAGATCACCTTCAATAACCGCCAGCCGCAGCTTTTTGTTAAGCGCCGCAATCGTTTTTTCCAAGAGCGTCGTCTTGCCCGATCCCGGCGATCCCAGAAGATTCAGGACAAAGACTCTCTGCTCTGCCAACTTCTCGCGCAAGGCGGCGGCTATGGCGTCGTTCTGTCCCAGAATGTCCTTCATGACCTTTACTTCCACGTTAATCCATCTCCAAATACTCCACCCGCAGTTCGCGGCCGGAAAGGAGGGAACGCACGCCCCCGCAGTCCGGGCAGATAAAATTATAACGCTCGACCGTGTCCTCACGGCCACAGTCTAAACAGCGCGCCACAATCGGCGTCCTCGCGAGAGCCAGCTCCGCTCCTTCGGCGATCGTCCCCTTTACCAAGGCGTGAAAGCAAAACTCCAGCGAGGATGCCTCGACTCCCGCCATTTCGCCAATGAGAAGTCCAACCTTCGCTATTCGCGTCGCGCCGTTTTTCCGCGCTTCCTCTAACGCGATATCCAGGATCCCTTCGGCGATCGCCATCTCGTGCATGTTTTCCTCCCGAAAAAGAGAAACCGCCGCACGTAAAGGCCATCTCCCCGCAGGGAACGCGCGGCGGCCGGCGCGGCGTCTTGCCGCACTCTTTCGTTATAACGCGGCGTCAAGATCGTGTCGAGAAAACGCCTGCATAATCTCCGTCAGCTTTGTTTTCTTCGGATCGTAATCGATCGTCGTCTCGCCGTCATGCGTATGGATATGGACGTACATCACGCCTGCCATGCCCAAAAGCTCTTTCTCCACCGCCTTCGCGTTATCCTCCGTGTAGCCCGTCGTGATGAACTGCAGGCGGGTATTGCCGCTGGTCTGTCCACAGCCACATTCCTGACACATCGCGTAAATTCCTCCTTATTTTCATTTCCGCCCCGAAGGCTCCAGCTCGTTCGCGTCCACCGGATCATGCACTAAAATCTTGCTGCCCGAGAACATGCTCGACACTTCGCTCTCACCCTCCATGAATTCAGCGCGCGTCACCATGTAGAGATGGCCGGTCGCAAACAGGATAATCCCCCACGCCACATAGTGGTGGACGAGGTGCGTGCGAAATTCACCGCCTAAAACTACATTGACCCAGCCGAACATCTGCCCGCCGATGCTCATGGGTTCCGTCATGTTGTACATAGCGAAGCCCGTCAGGATCTCAATCGCCACCAGCACATAGAGGAACGCGTAAGACATACGGGCCAGAGGATTTCTCAGATATGACTTATGCGATTTCTTGAGCAGCATGTAATGAAGCGCCACGTCAATGGTTTCCTCGTAAAAATGCCCCTCCCAGAACCGGGGAAACAGTCGGTCCCCGCGGTTGATGATAAAACCGTAAATCCGGAGGATGATGGCCGAGCAGAACACAAAGGCCGCCAGGAAGTGGAGCTTTCGAACGAGGTCCATCAAAAAGATCGTCTGCGTCGGCTCCAGGGACATGATCCCTAAGGGTTTGCCGATGAGAATGCCCGTCACGAAGAGGACGATGATGGAATCCACCATCACCCAGTGAAAGATGCGCAGAAAGGGACTGAAAAGGTAGAAGATCTTCCGCTGTACGGTCTGCACTGTATTCATATCGTCACCTCCTCAGGCTTCGACTGACGCGCCGAAGTACGGGTCGGTCGTAACCACCCGCAGTTTTTCGCCTTTAGTATTAAAGAAATGGGTTGAGCAGGCCATGCACGGATCAAAGGAGCGAACCGCCTTCACGATTTCCAGCGGCTTATCTGCCACTTTCACTCGCGTATCCATCATCGCCAGCTCATACGCGCCGTGTCCCGCTTTATCATCACGGGGGCAGGCGTTCCATGTCGTCGGTACAATGCACTGATAATTCGAGATCCGGCCGTTTTCGATATTGACCCAGTGACTGAGCGCTCCGCGCGGCGCCTCATAAAGGCCGACCCCCCGCGTCTTTTTCGGCCAGCTCGAAGGATCCCATTTTTCCATATTAGCGACCTGCGTGTCGCCGGAATTGATATTCGCGACCAGTTTATCGAAGAAGAAGCGCGCCATTTCCCCGGCAAGCTGCGCGTCCAGCGCCCGCGCCGCCGTTCGCCCAACCATCGTCGGCAGCCAGACCTCCGGCGCCAGATTGAGAACCTTCGACACCGCTTCGATCTGGTCGACCATCATCTGCTCCGCCCAGGTCATATCGGGCAGGAGATTCTGCTTTGCTTTCGTGTATACGATAATATAGCGGGCCAAAGGACCAACTTCGCAAACCTTGCCGCGCCAGAGCGGTGTTTTGAGCCAGGAATATTTCCCCTGCTCGTTCAGCTCTTTCCACTCCGTCGATGTTCCCGTCTTCGGCCCCGTGTACTTCGCCTGGGTGATCCCATCCCACGGATGAAGCGCCTTCGCATCGCCCATCGCCGCGGGATACTCATACCATGCGTGGCCGACGCTTTCGCCGAATACCTCGGGATGGCTGAGATCTTCCGCCTTAACTTCGGTGAAGCGCGCTTTTGTCGCTCCAGCGGCAAAATCTTCCACCACGCCGTTGCAGCGCACCAGAAGTGTCTTGAAGAAATCGCCGTTCGATGTCCCCGAGAATGTTTCCATCGGATACGCCCCGAAGCCCAATACCCTGGTTTTCGCCAGCCCGCCGCCGTCCGTATAGCCTTTCTGGACGTACATCGCGCCAATCGCCAAAAGATCCGGCAGATAGTAGGTATTGACCAGCGTCCGCGCCAGGTTAATCGCCCGGTCAACGATGGCGAGGCGCGCCGTATTGATCGGCGAATTACCGTCATTCAGGGAAATCGAACATGGCATGCCGCCCACGACATAATGCGGGTGCGGATTCTTCCCGCCGAAAACGACGTGCGGGATGACCAGCTCGCGCTGCTTGTCGAGCATTTCAATATAATGCGCCACCGCCATAAGATGAACTTCCGGCGGCAGAAGCTGATAATCGGGGTGATCCCACCACTGGGCGGCGAATATGCCGAGCTGTCCGCTGTCCACAATCTTGCGGACGCGATCCTGCACGCCTTTATAATACGCCGGAGTCGCCCGCGGCATCTCCTTGGCAAAGGCTTCCGTTTCCAGCGCCGCCGGCCCATGAAAAGGAAGTCGATAGGTGCTTAGCACCTGATTCTGGATCGCCGCCGCGGCCTCCGGACTCGCTTTTAACGCCTCCACCGGACTGACCCAATCGAGTGCATGGAGGTGATAAAAATGAATGACATGATCTTGCACCGTGAGTGACGACGCCATGATATTACGAATGTAATTCGCATTCTTCGGGATTTTAATCCCCAGCGCATCCTCCACCGCCCGCAGCGCGCCTAGTGCGTGCGCCGTCGTACATACGCCGCAGATACGCTGAATGTACGCCCAAGCGTCCCGCGGATCGCGATCGTTCATGATAAGCTCCAGCCCGCGCCACGCCGTACCGCTCGACACTGCGTCCGACACTTTGCCGGTCGCTTCATCTACCTGAACTTCAACGCGCAGGTGGCCTTCGATTCTCGTTACCGGATCTACGACTACATGCTTCATTTATGCTCCACCTGCCCTTTCTCCTCCGCCGCTTCCTCCTGATCGCGCTTATGCCGCTGCACTACGCTCAAAGCACCGTGTACCGCCACAGCGGCCGTCGTACCGATAGCCGCCGCCGCGCCGATCGTATCGACGTCGACCAGAGGGGCATACTGCGGCAAACGATCGGAAAACGACGCTCCCTCGTCCCAGAAATTAGCGTTGCTGCACCCGATACAGGCCGCTCCGGACTGGATCGGATACGACATCCCATGATACCAGCGCATATTACCGCAGGAATTGTAGGTCTCGGGCCCGCGACATCCCAGCTTATAGAGGCACCATCCGGCTTTCGCCCCCGCGTCGTCGTAGCGATCGGCAAACATGTTCGCGTCGAAAAAGGGCCGCCGGTAACAGGTGTCGTGAATGCGGTTGCCGTAGAACTGGCGCGGCCGGTTTTCCGCGTCCAGCGTCGGCAGCTTGCCAAAGAGGGCGATATGCATGACCACGCCCGTCATGACTTCGGGGATCGGAGGACATCCCGGCACCTGAATCACTTGCTTCGAGCCTGTATAATGAGCGATTCCGCCCGACCCGGTAGGATTCGGCTTCGCCGCCTGAATTCCTCCCGACACGGCGCAGCTTCCGTAAGCGATGATCGCTGCCGCGCCTCGCGCTGCCTTTTGTAAGGTCTCCACAAAGGGATGCCCGCCTGACATACAGTAAATACCGTTGTCCGTCGTCGAAACGGCCCCTTCGACCGCCAGAATATACTGCCCCCAGTACTTTTGTACCGTTTCCTCCAAATGGTGCTCAAACGGCTCGCCGCACGCGGCGGAAAGGAGATGATCATACTCCAGCGCGATGTTCGTCAGCACCAGATCCGACGCCAGCGGCGCCGCCGAGCGAATAAACGACTCGTCGCACCCCGTACATTCGTGGCCGTGCAGCCAAATCACGACCGGCAGCGGCTTCGTCTCTGCCGCCTCCACCACCGTGGACAGCATATCCGTACTCAACCCCATCAGCGACGTAAGCGCCACGCAGCCCTTCAAAAAACTGCGGCGGCTCAGTCCCTGACGAAGATACGCCTCCCACATACTTTCCCTTTTCTCCACACCAAAACCCCCTTTGTTCTGCGCTCTGTCAGCTACCCCTAAATATCCCTCTGCCCAATTTTCATTTCATACAAATTTTATCGAAATAAATTCATTTATCTACTTCCATAGTTAGACATCAATTAAGAAAATCCTGCCGAAAAACATATTTTCTCGCACAAAAATCCCCTCTTTCTCCCCCACAATCCAGACCCGGGAAAAATTTTCCCTTTCCCCCTTGTCAAACGTGTCGTCCTGCGCTATACTATTTATGTTTATAAAACAAGTGGGGACGTAGCTCAGCTGGGAGAGCGTTCGGTTCGCATCCGAGAGGTCGAGAGTTCAATCCTCTTCGTCTCCACCATTTTAGACTCCAGCGCCTGCCTTCAATCGGCGGGCGTTTTTATTGTCTATAAAAAATTCCGCCCTCTGTCCCATCTGCCGCCCTACTTTCGCCTTATTTATTTTCTCTTCCCCGCTCAACCTGTCAGATCCCTAAAACCAGCAGCGTCCTGCCGCCTGTTCCTGGCGGCAGGATTTCTTTCGGCCAAAGGCGAAATATAATTTACATGCGAAACAAGACTTTTTTCCTGGCTTCAGAATGGGAAAATCAGCGGCACCCCCATAAACGTCTTAATATCAACAGACTGAGTGATTTCATATTAACCTTACGGAGGTGATTTTCGTGGACATTACCGGCCTTATCCCTTTCTTACTCCCGCTGATTCAGCTGAGCGGCGCCTATCTTCGCTATCTCCCCTTTTCTTCCCAGCTTTCCGCCGCGCGCCGTAAGCTTCTTCTCCAGCGTCTCCTGCTTTGGGCGGCGATCGATCTCATTCTCAGAATCTTAATTTTTCACTTTGCGGGGCTGTCTATCCTCACTTACAAAATAACCTTGCTCTTCGCTTGGCTCCCTTACTTCCTCATCAGCCTGACCGTAATCCACCGCCAATTGCCGCAGCAAATCTTCGCTGGCGGTATGCAGGGAATATGGTCGCTGCTTCTCCATACGATGGGAAACTCCGCCATGTGGCTTTTCTTCATTCCAAGCGCCGGTCCCCAGATTATCGCCTGGCAGGCGGTCTTTTTCCTCCTCGCCTTCCTCCTCACACTGCCGCTGGCGCGGCGTATCTTCCGCAACCTCATGCCTTCACAGCGGCTCATTAACGATCTGCCTTTCGGTTATTATATCGCTTTTCTTCCCCTCTCCATCTGCTTTTCTTCTCTCTCCATGTTCATCACCAATACCTTTCCTTCCTTGAAAAATTCACCTTCCCGCTTTTTCTTATTTCTGACCTTCTTCCTGCTCTACCGTTATATCGTGCTGGAGCGGGAAACTCAAATAGAACAGACCCGACAGGCGAATAATAATAAGCTGATGGGGCAGCAGCTCTTCTTCCTTCATAATTATACGCTCTTGATGCAGGACAGCCAACAGCATCTGAGCGTATTGCGCCATGATATGCGGCACAACATTCGGCTGCTGTACGCGCTGATTGAAGAAAACAAGAAAACCGAAGCGCAAAATCTCTTGATGACGCTTGACGAAACTTTAAAAAAGACAGCTATTCGCCCTTTCTGCCAAAATCCCATTCTCAACGCGGCGCTTTCCATCTATATCAACAAGGCGAACAGCCTGCACATTCCCGTCACCGTCAACGTCAACCTTCCATCTCATCTGCCGGGCTACGAAAACGATTTTGCCATCGTCCTCTCCAATCTCATCGAAAACGCCGTCATTGCCAGCTTAAAACAGGCGCCAGATCGCCGAAATATTTGTCTTTCCCTCCAATACCACAACCAGCAAGTCGTCCTCTCTCTCAAAAACCGTTACGACGCGCCGCTGCACGTCGATGAAAATGGCTTTCCGCAAGCTGCGGCCAAAGGGCACGGTATCGGCATGGTATCGCTGAAGGAATTTGCCAGCCGCCACCGCGCTTACATTGAATACGAACAAAAAGACGGCTGGGTCACCTGCCTCATCTACTGGTCAATGGCCCCCCTTGCAAAGGCAAAGTAAATCCAAAAAGGGCTGTCGTACACAACAATTGTACGACAGCCCCAATTTTTATGTAATCAGCCGCTTATCGAGGCGCCGAATGAAATCGCCTGCGGTAATCGTCATTTCCGAATCATAAACATCACAGGCAACCCGCACCTGAAAATCATAGCCGATATCGTCGCGCAGCCCATACTCTTCCGCCGAACGCTCGATGCGCCGCACGATCTGCGTGATTTCATCTGAATCGCGCACATCTTCACGCAATATAGCGAACGCATAGTCTCCATAACAGCCGATAACATCCTTCCTATTGCCGCTCTGCCGCAGAATAGTAACCAGCGCCTGCTTCGCTTCCCGCACGGTTTCGGCGCCAAAAAGACGCAGCAGCGCAGGAGCGCTCTCTAGCCGGACGATGAACACCGCCAGCATCGTCCCCGGCAAAATATCGCGAACCGCCCGTCGGATTGCGATTTCAATGTTCTTACGCTTAATGGCCTGCGTTTCCGGATCGTAACCGATCATCCGGCTCTGAACGTTAATAAAAACACTAAGCAGAGAAAACGCCACGCCCTCCGCCTCAAAAGAGCTATAGCGCCCGAGCAGCAAAACAAAACCGCCCAGAATGGCCGGAATGGGAAAAAAGAGGAGCGCCGCCAAATTATGCTGCAGCAGGTGTCGGCGATACGCGATCAGATACCCGTAAACCCCCAGCAAAGATCCGATGAGCAAGGAAAAATGGAGCAGGAAAAACGGCCCGCGGGCATAAGCGGCGGTTTCCATGTCCAACTGATAATACCACCCCGTCCACAGGGAGAGCAGCGACAACGCAACGTCAAGAAGGCAGACGCCTCGGATCACCCGCAAATATTTAGGAGCGCCCGGCGGCAGCTCCGCCAACTGCAAAATCAGCCAATTCGCCGCTTCCCAGATCAACCCCGGATACAGAAGATACAGGAAAATCATCGCCCCAGACGAGATATGCGGCGATACCCACGCCAAATGACGCGTTCCCAGATACTCCGCAGCTAAGAGCAGCATCGTCCAGATCAGCATCCGGCGCAGATGGCGCTCTGCTTTGGCATAGACGTCCATGTTGATTTGCAGGATGACAAACAGCATCAGCATGATGCAGAACGCGTAAACATTGACATCCAATACGACGGCAGTCAGCATGCATTTTCTTCTCCCCGAATAAATTCTACCGTCAGTATAGCATAGAATGCGCCGCACGAACAAGGAAGCTCCGTCCCCTTGACATGAACAGGCAAATACGAGCCGCCTTAAATAACGTTTGTTAATGGCTGCCGATTGTATCGACGCTTAAATCTCGTCAACCGCATGATTTCGCCGGCGTCCTCCCTATCCGCCGGAGGAGACTGCGCCGATAGCGTCTTATTCCGCGGATTTCGTCTTTTGTGCCAATAGATACTCCATATATTTGTGACGCACCTCGGTACGGCCATTTTTGCGGAGCGGAATGACCTCGCCAGTAGACAGGTGAACACCATCCGCCTCGAGCGCCTGGATAAAATCCATATTAACTGCGTAACTTCGGTGCGGACGCAGGAAGAAATGTTCCGGCAGTTTTTCCATCAGCTTCTCAATCCCCGAATAGACCTTCAATTCCCGCTGTGTGCAGTGAATCATACAGACTTTCATATAGACCTCAATATAGCGAATCGTCGAAACCGGCACCGCCGTCATGACCCGGTCACTCATTACCTCAATAACCGGCGTTTCTTCAGGAAGCGGATCTTGCAGACGGCGGAATACCTCCCTGACGTCTTCCGGCGCGATCGGTTTTATTAAATAGTGAAGCGCCCTGACAGAAAAACCGTCCAGCGCGAAATCCGGACTCATAGTAACGAAGACGATGGCGGCCTCTTGATCGCTTTCGCGAATCTTCCTCGCGATATCCATGCCCATCTCCGCGCCGACGTAATTGTCGAGGAAAATAATCTGATACGCGCCCGGCTGAAAGGCGGCGCGAAACGCTTCGCCGGAGAAAAAGCAATCCAGCTGATAACGCTTTCCCTGCTGTTCGCCGTAATCCGAAATCATTCTGCTCAGATGCTGCATATCCATCGGTTCATCTTCACAGATTGCAATACGCATATTTTCTCCTCCCCGCTCTTTCTGCTCAGCGCGTTAATTGATCGGCGATGCTGCCGCCCGTGGTCGGGGTATCGAAGCGCTCGGCGTCGCCGCTCTCTGCATCTCCTGTAGTAAGTGAGTCGGCGATGCCGCCGCTCGTCGGCGCGGCGCTAAAAGGCGCGCTGTCGCTGTCGCC
>CAJPUA010000019.1 GCA_905373705.1 uncultured Schwartzia sp.
CTCGGCTGGCGATCTATTTGCCCGGCTTACCGGCTGGCCGTCGGGCGACTTTTCCGTAAATAAAAAGTTGCACTTCGTCAATTTTCGTGTATAATAATATGGTGTAACTGTATGTTTATACTCCCAACAAATCTGGAGGGGGGGAATAATAAATGGCCAATGAAGTTAAGGTCGGCAAGAACGAGAGCATCGACAGCGCGCTTCGCCGGTTCAAACGTACTTGCCAGAAAGCGGGTACTTTGGCTGAGGTGCGTAAACGCGAACATTATGAGAAGCCCAGTGTCCGCCGGAAGAAGAAATCGGAAGCGGCGCGCAAGCGCAAGTATAAAGCGTAAGGGTTCTATGGAGGTAAGGCGGGATGTCTCTTAAAGAGAAACTGACAGCCGATATGAAAGAAGCGATGAAGGCTCGCGAGGAAGGCCGGCAGCGCCTTGGCGTTATTCGCATGGTGCGCGGCGCGATCCGCCAGCAGGAAATCGACGGACAAAAAGAACTCGACGACGACGCGGTGCTGGCCGTTATCAGCAAAGAGGTCAAGCAGCGCCGTGATTCTATTGAGGAGTTTAAAAAGGGCGGCCGTGAAGATCTGGTCGCGCAAAACGAAGCGGAAATCGCTGTTTTAATGGCGTATCTGCCGCAGCAAATGGCGGAGGGCGAAATAAGAAAGCTCGTGCAGGACGCCATCGCGGCGACGGGAGCGTCTTCTCCCAAAGAGATGGGTAAGGTTATGAAAGAGCTTATGCCGAAGGTTAAAGGCCGAGCGGATGGCAAGCTGGTAAATCAGATTGTTCGCGAGCTGCTCAACGCTGAAGGATGACCGACAGAGCCGCCGCACAGGTTGCGGCGGCTTTTTTTAGGGGGAAAGAGGTTCGTCTTTTGCGGCTGAGAGGCTGAATATATCCATTTAGTTAACATTATGGGAGGCCAGATTTATGAATCAGAAGGCAGAGAACTTTAAGGCGTATTTAGACGAGAAAAAAATCGAGGGTGTATTTGCGATTGAGGAAATAGAAAACGACGAATGGGAGACGGTGCTTTTTCGCTCGCAAGTTGATATCAACGGCAACAAGCTGCCTACCGTCGTCATTTTCGATAAGAGCGTTTACGGTATCATGCGGGTGCTGATCGCGCCGCAGGTGCTTCGTGAGGACAACGAGATGGCGGTTCTAAAGCTCCTCAACGATTTTAATAAGAAATTCAAGGCGTTCAAATATTATCTCGACGATTCCGGCTCTCTGGTGCTTGATATTTGCCTGGTTTCTTCCGATGAGAAGGATGTGGGCGATATGGTTTACGCGATGTTCGACGTCATCATTCAGCATTTGGGCGAGTCCTATAAGGAAATCATGAAATCTATCTGGGGCTGAGCGAGGAGCGAATAACGTCTTCGATGGAGATTTTTTGCAGCAAAAACGCGCTTTTAGCGCGTTTTTTTTTGTGCCGATATGAAAATCGCCGAAGGCAGTATCCGTTTGGAGGTAAAGAGGCGTTGGCCTGCTCAGGCGAACAGGGCGGAGATTTTGCAGGAAAATTTCACCCGGAGGGAGAATACTATAATTAACAATATTTGTATGCGCCAAAGGAGGAATGCCGATGGACATTACCGCAGTGCCGGTATTGGAAATATTGCTTTTGGCTATTGTTTTCCTGAGCCTGCTCGTCGAAGTCAAAACCGGAGGACTTGGAGTAGGCGCGCTTTTAGGACTGGTGGCGGCGGCGGTGTTTTTTGGCGGCCGGTACATCAAAGGGCTGGTTGCTGTTTATCAGATCGCGGTTTTTCTGGTTGGGGTGCTTTGCCTGGTGATTGAAATGCTGTCGCCTACGGTCGGTCTCCTGGCAGGGCTGGGCGTCGCGGCCATGCTGTACAGCGTGGTGCTGGCGCTGGGCGGCGATATTAACGCGCTCTACGCTTTGATGGCGTCTATCGTATTGGCGGCGGTTATCTTCGCACTCATTGTCCGGCGGCTGCCGTCGAGTCGTTTGTGGCATAAGCTGGTGCTGCGCGACGCGTCGACGGAAGATCGCGGCTACGTCAGCGCTGTCGCGCACGCGGAGCTTGTCGGACGGCTGGGGACGGCGGTTACCGATCTGCGCCCGGCCGGATTAGCGTCCTTTGGCGACGGGGCGGTCGACGTGGTGTCCGAGGGCGGTTACATCGATCGGGGAGTATCCGTCGTTGTCGTGGCGGTGCAAGGCAGCCGGGTTATTGTGCGCCCGGCGGCAGACTAAAGACCATCGTTTCTGAGGAGGTATCGTTTTGGAATTACTATTGGGTACGGGATTTTCCCTTATTATCATCATTATCGCGATTACCATGTTTTTGCATTTTGTGCCGCTGGGGCTGTGGATCTCGGCGATCGCTGCGAACGTTAACGTCGGTATTTTCACGTTGGTCGGTATGCGGCTGCGGCGCGTGGTGCCGCAAAAGATCGTCTTGCCGCTTATCAAGGCGAATAAAGCGGGGCTCAGCGTTTCCGTCAATCAGTTGGAGGCCCATTATCTCGCGGGCGGCAACGTTGATCGGGTTGTCGACGCTTTAATTGCCGCGCACCGGGCGCAGATTCCATTGCCTTTCGAGCGCTCGGCGGCTATCGACCTCGCCGGGCGCGACGTCTTGGAAGCCGTGCAGATGAGCGTCAATCCGAAGGTCATTGAAACGCCGGTCGTTTCCGCTGTGGCGAAGAACGGTATCGAGTTGAAGATCAAGGCGCGGGTCACGGTGCGCGCCAATATCGACCGGCTGGTCGGCGGCGCGGGGGAGCCGACGATCATCGCCCGCGTCGGCGAGGGTATCGTTACCACCGTCGGCTCGGCGGAAAGCCATACCGCGGTTTTGGAAAGTCCCGACGAGATTTCAAAGACGGTGCTGGGGAAAGGCCTTGACGCCGGAACCGCGTTCGAGATCCTTTCGATTGACATTGCCGACGTCGACGTGGGACGCAACATCGGCGCGGAACTTCTGACCGATCAGGCGGAGGCCGATAAACGTATTGCGCAAGCGAAAGCCGAGGAACGGCGCGCGATGGCGGTCGCCAAGGAGCAGGAAATGAAGGCCTATACGCAGGAGATGGAGGCGAAGGTCGTGGAGGCGCAGTCCGACGTGCCGCACGCTATCGCCGAGGCGTTCCGCAGCGGTAATCTCGGCGTTATGGATTACTATAACCTGAAAAATATTCAAGCGGATACGGATATGCGCGACACCATCAGCAAGGCGGGCGCGCCGAACACGCCTACGCCGCCGACGGTGAAATAAAATGCCCGCGAATATTGGACAGTGGCTGAGATATTTTGTTATTCTGATTTTTTTGCTTGTCATGGTGCTCACGCGGCGATGGTCATTTGCCTTGTTTCTTTTAGTAGCGATCTTTTTGGGGTATAAACAAAGCCAGGAGGAAAAAACGTCGCCGCCGGCGCCTCGAGAACAGGCGCCGACGCCTGTGCCTGTGGCGCTGCCGGAAGATTTTTCCCATGGCGCTTCGGATGGCAGCTTGGGCTTTGAAGTACCGCACCTTGAAGGTGCGCCGACCAGCGCGGGGGGCGTTTTTTACCAGGAAGCGACGGAGGAGGAAGAAGCCGCTAGGGAGCGGGCTAAGGCACAGGAAAGAGCGCTGGCGCGCCAGAGGAAGGCGAGAAAACGGCGGGAAGAAAAGGTATCGGCCGTAGAGAATGCGTCCCGCGCGGCGCTTCACCCGGTGGCGCTTACGCCGGAAGCGCTGGTAAACGCCGTCGTCTATGCCGAGATTTTAGGAAAGCCGAAGGCGCTGCGCCGCTTTCCTCGCAGACGCTGAATGTAAACAACCCCGCCTTAGATCTTACGCCAGGGCGGGGTGTCGTTTGTTCAGGAAAGAGAAACGCTATCGAGTAAGGAGGGACGGAAATGAACGGCAAACGGATTGGTTTTATCGGGCTGGGCGTCATGGGAGCCAGCATGGCGGCGCATCTCATGGAGGGAGGGTATTCCCTGACCGTATTTAACCGTACCAGGGAAAAAGCGGCGGAACTCGTAAAAAAAGGCGCGACATGGGCGGATACTCCGGCTGCGGCCGCAGCGTCGGCGGATATCGTCATTTCCATCGTCGGCTATCCGCGCGATGTGGAAGAGATTTATTTCGGAGAGGCGGGCGTCCTCAGCACGATGAAAGCCGGAGGCTATATCGTCGATATGACGACGTCCAGCCCGGCGTTGGCGCGCCGTCTTTACGACGCGGCGAAGAAGCAGGGCGTCGCAGCTATCGACGCGCCGGTTTCCGGCGGCGACATTGGAGCCAGAAACGCTTCCCTGGTCATCATGGCGGGCGGTGATCGCGCCGCCTTCGACGCCGTGAAGCCGGTATTTGAGCTTTTAGGGCGCACGATTCGCTGCTTCGGCCCCGCGGGTTCGGGACAATACGCCAAAATGGCCAATCAGATCGCGATCGCGTCCAACATGATGGGGGTATGCGAAGCCATCGCTTACGCAAAACGAGCCGGCCTTGACGCGGCGGAGCTTTTAGAAACGATTTCCGGCGGCGCGGCCGGCTCGTGGTCGCTTTCGAACCTTGCGCCGCGTATGATTCGCGGCGATTACGCGCCGGGCTTTTTTATCAAACATTTCATCAAAGACATGCGTATCGCCCTCGATTCGGCGGCAGAAATGCATCTCGAGCTGCCCGGTCTCAAGCTCGCCAAGCGCCTTTACGACGAGCTGTCGGCACGCGGCATGGAAGACAGCGGTACGCAGGCGCTTCTTCAGTGGTATCTGAAAGAGTGAGAGGACGAACGGGATAAAATGAAAAACTTAAAGGTCGTGGCCGCGGTCATTTGCGACTCGGTGCAAACACCGACGAGGATATTTTCCGCCGCCCGCGGGTATGGAGAATTAAAGGGCCAGTGGGAGTTCCCGGGAGGGAAGATCGAACCCGGCGAGACGGCGCCGCAGGCGCTCAGGCGCGAAATAAAAGAAGAATTGGATGTCGAGGTGGCGGTATTTGGCCAGATTGATACGGTAGAATACGATTATCCCACGTTTCACGTATCAATGACCGCTTTCTGGTGCGAGCTGAAAAGCGGCGAAATCGTATTAAAAGAAGCTACCGCCGCCCGGTGGTTAAAAAAGGCAGAGCTGTACGATGTTCCCTGGATGCCCGCCGATGTGACGCTAATAGAAAAAATCAAGCGGCAGATGACAGAAGCGTAACGCAGAGGCCGCCGCAACACAAATCGTAAGTCTATAAAACGGTCGTATCTTTATTTTAGGCGTCAGTTATGCGTTGTGAGAGGAGAGTCCTTTATGGAACCACGGAGCATTATCGCGGCGTTTAACGAAAAGGTACGGGAAAACCCTGCCGCGATCGCGATTATTGATGAACTAAGAACGCTGACACGGGAAAAGCTCTGGCATCTTTCTGGAGGGATCGCTGCCAAACTACCCGATGGTTGCCGGCGCGTAGGAATCGTTATGGATCATGGAGCGGCGATGATAGCTGCGATTTTCGCCGTCTTGCGGCGTGGCGCCACCTATGTTCCTGTGGAGCCGTTTTTTCCGAAGGAACGTATCCAGTTCATGTTTCAGGACGCGGAGATAGACGCGGTTATTACGCAGTCTGCGTATCAGACGCTGGCCGGTGAAATACCGGCTTACCTGGTCGAGCGGGATTATGAAGCGGAAACGGATGCCGATGATACGCTGGTTTCGGAGGACGAGGAAGGGGCGGCGTATATCCTCTACACGTCGGGGACGACTGGGCAGCCAAAGGGGATCGCGGTGACGAACGGCAATGTCCTGCATTATGTCAGAGCCTTTCAGCGAGAATTTCAGCCGGGAGAGAAGGACATCATGCTGCAATACTCGGTCTGTTCCTTTGATATTTTTGTCGAGGAGGTATTTACCTCACTGCTTTCGGGTGCTGCGCTGGCGATTCCGGCGGCTGGAGATAGAGAAAATATCAGACGGCTTATGGATTTTGTCGCGCGCTGTCAAGTGACAATCTTGAGCGGGTTCCCTTATCTATTACAGGAGATGAACGGACTTCCTGCACTGCCGCCTTCGCTGCGCCTTTTGATCAGCGGCGGCGACGTGCTGCGAGAGGCTTATGTAGATCGGCTGGTGGATAAGATTACCGTTTATAATACTTATGGCCCGTCCGAAACGACGGTATGCGCCGCTTACTATAATTGCTCGGCAGGATACGCTTTGGATGATGGGTCTTATCCTGTGGGGAAGCCGGTGCAGGGAACGGAAATTTTGCTTTTAGACGAACATGTGAGGGAAGTGCCGCCGGGGGTGACAGGAGAGATCTGCATTCTGGGCAACGGTGTGTCCTTGGGCTATATCGGTGGCCGGGATAAAGAAAATGAAGCGTTTATCACATGCTCCGACGGAAGGAGAATGTACCGCAGCGGTGATTTGGGATATTGGTTGTCGGACGGGAATATTGCATTTTTGCGCCGCAAAGACACGCAGGTCATGATTTACGGAAAACGTGTCGAAACCGGCGAAGTGGAAAACGTACTCCTGCGCTCAGGATTACTCCGGCAAGCTTACGTCTGCGCCGCGATTGATGAGAATCAGCTGTCCTATATGATCGCTTATATCGTAATGAAAAACGCGACGACGACGATTTCTCAGGTTCGGGCATACCTGGCGAAATATTTAGCGGATTTTATGATCCCGGAATTTTTCGTAGAGCTTCCTTCGCTTCCCCTCACACCGAACGGCAAAGTCGATAAAAAGGCGCTTCCGGTTCCGCGGCGTGAAATCGCTAAAATTCGCGCGAAAGGAACGGTCATAGAGACGCTGGCAGCGTCGGATATAGAGCTTTTGCTTGAGCTTCGCATGGAAGTTTTGTCGCATGTGTTTTCGGAGCAGCGGCAGGAGATAAGCGAGGAAGAGTGGAATCTGTTAAAAGAAGAAAACCGTCGATATTATCTGGCGGAGCTGGCGCAGGGGGGACATATCGCTTGTATCGCGCGGGAGGGAGAGACGATCGTCGGCTGCGGCGGTGTTTGCCTGTATCGGGAGATGCCGTCGCCGGATAATCTCAGCGGAAAATGCGGCTATCTGATGAATATTTACACCCGCAAGCCGTATCGCAAGAACGGCGTTGCCCGGAAGATGTGCAAATGGTTGATCCAAAAAGCTAAAGAAAAAGGCGCGGAAAAAATTTATCTGGAAACGTCGGAAGAAGCCAAGGGGCTGTATTATTCATTGGGATTTCGGGAAATGAAGGGCTATTTGAAACTGGAAAACGGGAAAGCTTGAGAAAAGAGGAGAAGGGAATGGTCAAGAAAAACGCGGGGAAAAGAGTGCCGCCGCAGAATATTATTGTGCGGGGCGCGCGCGTCCACAATCTGAAAAATATCAACGTCGATATTCCGCTGGGGGAACTGACGGCCATAGCGGGAGTGTCCGGATCTGGCAAATCGTCTCTAGCACTGGGGACGCTGTATGTCGAGGGCTCTCACCGCTATCTGGAGGCGTTGTCTACCTATACGCGGCGGCGAATTTCACAGGCCGGTAAAGCGGATGCCGATGAGATTCGCTATGTACCAGCAACTCTGGCGCTGCGGCAAAGACCGGCGGTACCGGGCGTGCGCAGTACCTTTGGAACCGCTTCGGAGCTTCTAAACAGTCTGCGACTGATGTTTTCGCGTTTGGGAAGCCATCCCTGTCCCAATGGGCATCTGGCAAACCCCAGTATGGCTGTGGCGCTTATGCAGCCGATCCGTTGTGAAGTCTGCGGCGAGGAGTTTTACGGTCCAGGGGCGGAAGCGATGGCCTTTAATTCGGACGGCGCTTGCCCCACATGCGGCGGCACGGGAATCGTGAGGGAGATCGACGATAACGCATTGGTACCCGACGAAAGCCTTTCTATCGAAGAGGGGGCGGTTCTGCCGTGGAAGCTGTTTGGTTTGATCGCTATGCCAAAAACGGTTGCGGAGCTTGGCGTACGTATTAATGTCCCTTTTGCGAAGTTGACGAAGAAAGAGCGGCAGATCGTTTTCGCGGGTGAGGAAACGAAAAAAATGATCGTTTGGCATTCGAAAAACGGTAAGGTATTCGAGTTGAACTGTACGTATCTTAACGCGCACCGCGCTGCGCTGGATGCGCTAAATCATGTGGAATCCGAAAAGGGACTGGATAAGATTCGTAAATTTCTATGCGAAGCGGTTTGCCCGGATTGCCATGGGACACGACTCTCGACGACGGTTCGCGCTACTCGATTAGCGGGGAAGAATGGCCGAAGCGACAGCGATGACATTGGACGATTTGGTTCCGTGGGTAAAAGCCGTGCCGGAAACATTATCCAAAGAACTGTGTCCAATGGCAAAGAGTATTATTCAGTCGTTTCTTGACAATGCCAAACGGCTCCAAGAGTTAGGCGTTGGTTATCTCGCGCTTGACCGTGCCAGCAGTACGCTTTCGACCGGAGAGCGGCAGCGTATTCAGCTTGCGCGGGCGGTACGTAATGAAATGACCGGTGTGCTTTATGTCCTTGATGAGCCGAGCATAGGGCTTCATCCTTCCAATATTGACGGTCTTATGGGAGTCGTGAACAGCTTGATTGCCAATGGCAATTCGGTCGTGCTGGTGGATCATGATGTGCGGATTCTGCGGCGGGCCGACTATATGATTGAGATGGGACCGCTCGCCGGGCGTGAGGGAGGAAATGTTATCGCCGCGGGGAGCGTTGCCGAGATTTCTCGCCATAAAGCGTCAAAAATCGCGCCTTTCCTCGACGAAGCAGCAGATCATCTGATACGCTGGGAAATTACAGAGAAGGGTATCTTTGACAGCGGGCGCATTCATTTGGAGACGGCGCCCATCCATACCGTACAAGCGCTTTCCCTTGATATTCCCCGGGGAAGGCTGACGGCGGTAACCGGCGTTTCAGGATCAGGAAAAACTACACTGATACTGGAAAGCTTGATCCCAGCTCTGTCCGCTGCTATTGATGGCAGGAAACTGCCTGGGCATGTGAAGGCGATCAGTGCGGATGGTATTTCCCGCGCTAACTTGATCGACGCGACGCCTATTGGTACGAATATTCGTTCTACGGTAGCTACTTACAGCGGTGTGATGGACGATTTACGGTGGCTTTACGCGGGGACGAAGGCAGCTAAAGAAAAAAAGCTTGGTGTCGGCGCTTTTTCTTATAATACAGGAGCTTTGCGCTGCCCGACTTGCGATGGGACGGGGCAGATTTCTCTCGATGTGCAGTTTTTGCCCGATGTGACGATCACTTGCCCCGAGTGCCAGGGCTCTCGCTATGGGCAGATGGCGGAGCAGATATATTGGCGGCCGGGAAAGGCTAAAACTGAAAAGGCAGTATACACTCTGCCGGAAATCATGCGCCTGACCGTTCGGGAGGCGATTCCTTGCTTTTCCACTGTAAAAAAGATTCAAGAAAAGCTCGCTGCGCTTGATAGCATAGGTCTTGGCTATCTGACCCTTGGCGAAGATACGCCGGCGCTTTCCGGCGGCGAAGCACAGAGGTTAAAGTTAGCCGCTGAGATGGGAAAAACACAGAAAGACGCCGTTTTCATTTTTGATGAGCCTACGATCGGGCTGCATCC
>CAJPUA010000020.1 GCA_905373705.1 uncultured Schwartzia sp.
GTTCCGGGTGGCGGCTCTGGACGCCGGGATTGCGGCGGAAAAGATCTATGAGGCGGGGTATTCTCTGGAAAAAGCGGTTGCGATAGCTTATTCTCTGGCGCGTCCGCCGCAAGTCGTCCTGCTTTCCCCTGCCTGCGCCAGCTTTGACATGTTCCGTGGCTACGAGGAGCGCGGGCGCGTTTTTAAGTCGCTGGTACACGCGCTGCCCGGAACTTTGCCGACGGGAGAAGAATACGCCGCCTCAGCGGGAATCGAAGGGTAGGAAGCAGCATGCGCATCATCGTTTCCGGCGGCGGGACAGGCGGGCATATTTATCCTGCCGTCACACTGATCCGCGCTATACAGGAGAAATCTCCGAAGGCGGAGTTCCTTTATGTGGGGACTCGTCACGGCTTGGAGGCGGATATCATTCCCCGCGAGGGCATTTCCTTTCAGACCGTAAATATCCGCGGCTTTGAGCGCCGATTTTCTTTCGCCAACATAGGACGGGCGGCGGCGGCGCTGGCGGGCGTGGTTAAGGCGATAAAGATCGTTCGCGCTTTTCACCCCGATGCGGCTATCGGCACGGGCGGCTATGTCTGCGGACCCACGCTTTTGGCGGCGAGTCTGCTGGGAGTGCCGACGCTGATTCAGGAGCAAAACGTCGTCCCCGGCCTTACAAATCGAATTCTGGCAAGATTTGTAACGCGTGTCGTCGCCGGGCCGCCCGAAGCGGCGGCATACTTTCCGGCAAGAAAAACAGTGGTTACCGGCAACCCGATTCGCCGTGAGATTATGCTGGCGAAACGGGAGGACGCTTTGGCGACTTTCGGGCTTGATCCGGGAAAAAAGACAGTGCTGGTGTCTGGCGGGAGCCAAGGGGCGCGCAGCATCAATCGGGCGATGATCGGCGTCCTGGCGCATTATGCGAGTCACCCCGAGGTGCAGTTTCTGCACGCGACGGGGAGCGGCGAATATGAGGACATACTGGCGAAGCTGCAGGCGGAAGGCGTTGATTTGGCGGCGGCAAAAAACCTCGTCATTCGGCCGTACCTCTATAATATGCCGGAGGCGCTGGCGTGCGCTGATCTGGCGGTGTTTCGCGCCGGAGCCATTGGCATTGCTGAGCTGACGGCGCGCGGAATACCGGCGGTGCTGGTGCCATATCCTCACGCCGCGGCCAATCATCAGGAGCATAACGCCCGGGCGCTGGCGGAGGCGGGAGCGGCGCGGATGATCCTTGACCGCGACCTGACCGCCGGACGTTTGCTGGCAGTACTGAAAGAGCTTTTAGGCGAGGAGCACGAATTAAAACGCATGGCGGAGCGCAGTCAGGCGCTGGGGAGACCGCAGGCGGCGGAGGAGATCGCCGCCTTAGTGCTCGCCATGACGGAAGGGAGGAAGCAGTAATGCTTCA
The DNA here is from genome assembly GCA_905373705.1 of uncultured Schwartzia sp. GTDB lineage: Bacteria > Bacillota > Negativicutes > Selenomonadales > Selenomonadaceae > CAJPQU01. The sequence continues at coordinate 1,397 of CAJPUA010000020.1, forward strand.
GGGAATCCAGAAAATTCACTTCATTGGGGCGGGCGGCGTTGGGATGAGCGCCTTGGCCTGGATCCTCTTGGAAAAAGGGTACACGGTTTCCGGTTCGGACATTAAGGAGTCGCCGCTGATTGCTCAGCTTCGCACACATGGCGCGCGCATCTTCATCGGGCACCGGGCGGAAAATGTGACCGGCGTCGACGCGATCGTCGTATCTTCCGCGATATCTGAGAATAATCCCGAGGTCGTCGCCGCTAAAGCGCTGGGTATTCCCCGCCGCCATCGCTCGGATATTAACGCGGCGCTGGTGAACGCAGGGCAGGGGATTGCCGTTGCCGGAGCGCACGGCAAGACGACGACGACTTCAATGATTGGGCTGATGCTGGAGGAAGCCGGGCTTGATCCAACGATCATCATCGGAGGCGAGGTCGATTACCTCGGCGGCAACGCCCGGCTGGGCAAAGGCTCGTATCTTGTTTCGGAAGCGGACGAAAGCGACGGATCGTTTCTTAAACTGCGGCCGCACATCGCCGTGGTAACAAATATTGAGGATGATCATCTTGATCATTACGGCTCGTTGGAAAATATCTGCCGGGCGTTCCGAGAGTTTATTGAAAATGTCGATAAAAAAACGGGACACGCGGTTCTCTGCTTTGATAATGAAAATATTCGAAAGATCGCGGGGAAAATCGACTGTCCGTTCATTTCCTACGCCATCGATCATCCTGCTGACTATCGGGCAATCAATATCGAGCCGTTGGGAACCGGTATCGCCTTCGATGTGGAACATAAAGGGCGCGTTCTTGGGCATGCCGCGCTCCAGATTCCCGGACGCCACAATGTGCTTGACGCGTTGGCGTCCATTGTAACCGGAATCCTTTGCGGACTTAACGTGACGCAGGCGGCGGCGGGGTTAAGGGAATTTCACGGTGCGAAGCGGCGCTTTGAGACAAAAGCGCGGGTGAAGGATGTTTGGATTGTCGACGATTACGCGCATCATCCGACAGAGATCAAGGCGACGCTCGCCGCGGCGCGGCAGACGCGCCCCCGGCGGTTGGTCTGCGTTTTTCAGCCGCACCGGTACAGCCGGACGAAGCTTTTAGCAGAAGAATTTGGCGCCGCGTTTCAAGAAGCTGACGTTCTCATACTCACCGGAATTTATGCGGCAGGGGAAACGCCCCTTCCGGGGGTGAACGGCCTCATGATATTAGGCGCGGTGGAAGAAGCGTCGGGGCAAAATGCCGCTTATATTGAGGCGCGGGAAAATGTCGCTCCATATCTGAAAACCGTGGTGCAGCCAGGCGACCTGGTCATTACCATGGGGGCGGGCGACATCTGGCGGACGGGGGAAGAATTAGCTCGTCTTCTAAAAGAAGAATGAGGAGATTCAATATGGATCAGCGAAAAATCATCGTTGTTATGGGCGGGCCGTCGACGGAGGCGGAGATTTCCCGCCAGACGGGGAAAGCGGTCGTTGAAGCGCTATGCTCCAAAGGACACAAAGCAGAGGGGCTGGAATTTATGCCTAGCACATTTATCCACGATATTGAGAAGGCTGAACCGGCCATCGTATTTAACGCTATGCACGGCAAGTTTGGCGAGGATGGACGGCTGTCGGCGGTGCTGGATATGCTGGGGATACCCTATACCGGCTCCGGTGTCTTGGCGGCGGCGCTGACGATGGACAAGGCCGCTGCCCAGCGCGTTTTGCGGGGGGCAGGGATTCCAGTGCCAAAAGCAAAGATTTATCAAGCGTTTGAACGGCAGCGAGATCTGGCGGCGGAAATCGAAACGGCGTTTTCCCTGCCGGTCGTCGTCAAGGCGGCGGCACAGGGATCGAGTCTTGGCGTAGTCGTCGTTTCCTGCGCGGAGGATTTGCCGGGTGCCCTGGGGGAGGCATTCAGCTACGGGGAAACCGTGGTCGTCGAGGAGTTTATCGCCGGGACGGAGATCACCGTAGCGGTCTGGGGCGACGGCGTAAACAACGAAACGATGCCCATTATTGAGATAACGACATCTTCGGGACGTTACGATTACGAGAGCAAATATACCGTGGGCGCATCCCGGCATATTATTCCGGCGCGCCTTGCTCCAAAAACGGCGGAAAAAGCACGGGAAATCGCGCTGTCGACCTTCGCGGTTTGCGGCTGCCGGGGTATAGCCAGGGTAGATATGATGATCGCAGCGGATGGACAGCCGTATGTTATCGATATCAATACCGTGCCGGGAATGACGGCGACGTCTTTGGTCCCGGACGCGGCGCTAGCCATGGGAGTCGATTTCCCTACGCTGTGCGAACGTCTTTTGGAACTGGCGGGATTTTCCATCGACTGACCGGCGGGCAAAGGGTGAGAGGAGGCGGCGACGGTGGATGAAGAAGAGATGCTCATAGTGGAGAAGGAGCGGGGCACTGCAACGGAGAGCCATAAATGGCGCTGGCTCTTGCAGGCGATGTTCTTCTTAGCAATGGTTGCGGCAGCGGCCGCCGCCGTGTTTTATCTGCCTTTTTTCAAGGTACAGTCGATCGTGGTAACGGGCAACAGCTATGTGCCGGCTGCCGATGTATGTCGTATTGCCGGAATATATCGTGGGCAGCATCTTTTGCAGGTGGAAACGGATACCGCCGCCAAAACGCTGATGAAGGATCTGCGCATTGAGCAGGCAAGCGTGCGGCGTGTGTTCCCCAATGGGATTATGATTGAAATCGAGGAGCGACGCCCAATCGCCAGCATTGTCTGCGAATACGGTTTTCTTGATCTTGACCGGCAGGGGATGGTGCTGAATGCGCATAAACAGCGCGACGGGCAGCTTATCCCGCTTTTGGCGGGGGTGACGGTGCAGGATCGCTATATCGGCGATCGCGTGGAGGATCCTAACGTACAGGCGGCGTTGACATATCTTTCGGGGCTTGACGATGTGGAGCTGGGACAGATCGTAGAGCTTCGACTGGCGGATCCCGAAAAGGTGATCGGCTGTACGGCAAACGCTGTGGAGCTGCGCATCGGGCGCCTGGATCGGTTGGACGAGAAAATAAAAACGACGAAGGCGTTTTTGCAGGACCTGCGGACGAATATGCAGGCGATCGAGTTCATCAATATGGAGTATACACAGCCCTTTGTTCGCTTTCGCTGACGTGGGCTGGAAAGGAGAACGGCAATGTCATTGAAGCACGGGCATATTTCCGTGGTGTTTGTCTGCATGGTGTTGGGCTTTATGCTGGCGACACAGTTTCGTATCGCTATGGATCAGCGAGCTTCACTGCCCTATCAGCGGCAGGAAGAGCTGGCGGCTCGACTTTTAGAGACGGAAAAGGCGCGGGATGCTTTGCAGAAACGGTTAGCCGAGCTCGAGAATACCGCGGCACAGGCGGCGCCGACGGCGATAGAACAGAAGGCAATGCAGGAGCTTCGTCTGCGGTCAGGGCAGATCCCGCTCGAAGGACCGGGAGTCATCGTGACGATCGATGACAGTAAGACGGCGTCAAAAGCGGGCGACAACCAGAATTTATATATCATCCATGACGACGATCTGTTGAGGGTTATTAATGAACTTCGGGCCGCCGGGGCGGAGGCGATTTCCATCAATGGGCAGCGGTTGGTGGCTACTTCGGAGATACGCTGCGCCGGGCCGACGCTCTCGGTGAATAACGTGCGTTCCGCTCCGCCTTATGAGATTCACGCCATTGGAGATATCGCGACGCTGGAAAATGCACTGCGGATGCGCGGTGGTGTCGCCGATACTTTGCAGGTCTGGGGAATCCAGATCGATATTAAAACGGCGGAAAATGTGACGGTACCGGCTTATAAAGGCGTCGGCCCGTTGCAGTACGCGCGTCCCCAAGAGGAGGCGACATCATGATTCTGGCGATCGTCGGTCTTCTTGGCGGAATATTGCTGGGTTCTATCTGCCCTATCTCGATTCCGGTGGCCTATGCGAAATTGTTCTCGGTCGCGCTCCTGGCGTCGTTTGACTCTGTGTTTGGCGGCTATCGGGCAGTTCTGGAAGAGAAGTTTGACAATACCATCTTTATTTCCGGCTTTTTTATCAACGCCCTTTTGGCGGCGTTTCTGGTGTATATTGGGGATCATCTGGGTATTGATCTCTATTATGTCGCCCTTTTGGCGTTTGGCCTGCGGATATTTCAGAATCTCGCTATCATCCGGCGTCATTTTTTCAAGAAATATTGACCACGGCCGACGGTTTCTCATGGAGTTTTCATTAGAGATACCGGGGATTTTCATATTTTTGTGGATAAAATAAACGAGAGATGGTAAAATATGAGGGAAATGATAGAGCATAAACAGGCGGCGAGGCATGGCTTCGGCTGACGCCAGATACGCGCAGGGTGGAGGGTTAATCGTGATTGAATTGGACGATACGGCAATGGAAGATTTTGCCCGTATAAAAGTAGTCGGCGTAGGCGGCGGCGGCAGCAACGCGATCAATCGGATGATTTCGTCCGGCCTTAAAGGGGTCGAGTTTATTGTCGTCAATACGGACGCGCAAGCGCTACGTCATTCTATGGCGCCTAAACGGATCCAGATTGGTCAGAAGCTGACGCGTGGTCTTGGGGCAGGCGCGCGGCCGGAGGTTGGCGGCAAAGCGGCGGAGGAGAGCCGCGACGATCTTGTCGACGCGCTCGCCGGGGCGGACATGGTGTTTATTACCGCGGGCATGGGCGGCGGTACCGGAACTGGCGCCGCGCCGGTCGTGGCGGCCTGCGCCAAGGAATCGGGGGCGCTGACCGTAGCGGTGGTGACGAAGCCGTTCAAATTTGAAGGAAAAAGACGCATGACGAATGCCGACGGCGGTATTATGACCTTGCGCCCGCATGTCGATACGATTATTACGATCCCCAATGATCGGCTGTTAGGGTTGGTTGACAAGAAGACGCCGATGATGGAGGCTTTCCGTATCGCAGATAACGTTCTTTACCAGGGGGTACAGGGGATCGCCGAGCTGATCTCATCCTCCGGTATTATCAATCTCGATTTTGCCGACGTAAAGACCATCATGACCGACGGCGGATCGGCGCTTATGGGAATCGGCGAGGCGTCCGGCGAGAACGCCGCGGTAATGGCGGCGAAGGCGGCGGTCGCGTCGCCGCTTCTGGAAAATTCTATCCAAGGGGCGCGGGGCGTGCTGCTTAATTTCACCGGCTCAGAAAATATTCTGAGTATCTATGATGTCAATGAAGCAGCCATGATGGTGCAGGAAATGGCGCATCCCGACGGCGAGGTTATTTTCGGCGCGGTCTTTGACGACGCGCTGGGCGATGCCGTTCGGGTGACGGTGGTTGCGACGCGGTTCGCGGATGAGGACGAGGCCCCCGGGGTTTTGACGCAGGCCCAGACAGGTGCGGCGCAGAAACCGTTGCCGCCGCCGGCATTTCCTTCGGGCACACAGCCGCAGGGAACCGCGTCGACTCGGCCGCAACAGACGCCCCAGCCGTCGATGTCGCCGATTGATATCCCACCGTGGTTGCGGCATAGTGAATAACAGGTCCGGCAAAAACCGGGGAAAAGGACGGGCCATACGGCCCGTTTCCTGTTTGATAGGAGAATCTTGGCATGAAACGATATACACCGCTTCTCTTACTCGCCTTTGCCGTCGTTTTTCTGGTCGCCGCCGGCTCGGTATGGCTGACGGGACACGCGGATCGGACGGGCTTGGAAAGGAAACCGGCGGTGACGGTTTATACGACGCTTCCCGCGGAGCAGGCGGGGTTGCTTGCGGCTTCATACGAAGAACTGACCCGCTCGCGGGTCGATTTTATCCCGCTCACTCCGGATGAATTGACGGAGCGTTTGCGTGTTGAAGGGAAGAAGCCCGGCGCGGATATGGTTCTGGCGGATAGCCGTATCCTGCGGCAGAGCGCGCAGGAAGGCGCGTTTGTTCCCTACTTTTCGGAGCAGACAGATTCGGTTCCCGAGACGTTTAAAGACGAAGAAGGGGCTTGGATAGGCGTTTGGTACGATCCCGTTGTCTTTTGTGCGAACAGCGATTATCTGCGGACGCTGTCGCGCATTCCCCAGACGTGGGAGGAACTGGCGAATTATCCCGATGTCCGCTTGGGAATGACCGATCTTTTGGCGGCGGACGCGGCGGCTAATTTCTATTTTTCGCTCCTTACCGTATACGGTGAAAAAACAGCTTTTCAGATATTGTCCGCGATGCATCCGAAGGTGGTGCAGTATGTGAAATATCTGTCGACTCCGGTGCGCATGGCGGGCATGGGTGAGGTCGATATAGCGCTGGCCGTACAGAGCGAAACGCTTCGTTACTTGAATAACGGGTATCCGCTGCGGATTATTTATCCGGCGGACGGCACGGCTTATATGCTGACGGGGGCGGCGCTCCTGCGCGACGATTACCCTCCGGCGGAGGCTTTTGCCGAGTGGCTGCTGGGTGACGACGCGCAGTTTGTGCTTCAAGGCTCGGGCGTGTTTTTTGTCCCGGCGAATTCCGGGACGCTGGCGTATAAAATGCTGGCGGGGAAAAATATTACGCTCTTTGAGCCGCCGCCGTCCTATACGGCAGCGGAGCGCTATGAACTTTTGGATCGTTGGCTCCGGGAGATTCGGTTCCGGTGAGCGGGGCGCGCAGCTCCGTTTTTCCGTCGGTGACAGGGGGGAGACGTTGTGAAAGCAGGATTTATCAGTCTGGGCTGTGCGAAAAATCTGGTCGATACGGAAGTCATGCTGGGACTTTTACAAAAAAATGGGATCGAGCTCACTCCGGAGCCGGGCGAGGCCGATATTCTGGTCGTGAACACCTGCGCCTTCATTGAGTCGGCGAAAGAGGAATCGATCACGACCATTTTGAATATGGCAGAGTATAAAAAATCCGGTCGATGTCGATCGCTTATTATCGCCGGATGTCTGGGACAGCGCTACGGACAGAAATTACTCGACGAGCTTCCTGAAGCGGACGCGATCATCGGCACGGGAGCCTGGCAGCGAATCATGGAGGCCGTGTCCGAAACGCAAAAAGGCAATCGCGTTATTTTGGCCGGACCTTCGGAGATCATTTACGACGCCCGAACGCCGCGTATTATGACGACGCCGTCCTACACGGCTTATGTGAAGATCGCGGAAGGGTGCGATCATCGCTGTGCCTTCTGCGCGATTCCGATGATTCGGGGACGTTATCGGAGCCGCCCCATCGAGGATATTCGGACGGAAGTGGAACGTCTGGCGGCGGGCGGCGTGAAGGAAATCAATCTCGTCGCGCAGGATACGACGAACTATGGGCGTGATCTTTATGGAACTCCATCTTTAGCGAGGCTTCTCAAGGAATTGTGCCAAGTGGAGGGCGTCCGTTTCCTGCGCTTCCTCTACGCCTATCCGCGCTTTTTTACCGACGAACTTATCGATACGATTGCGGCGGAGCCGAAAATCTGCAAGTATATCGATCTGCCGCTCCAGCATGCCCATGACGCTGTGCTGCGCGGTATGCGGCGTGCGGATGACCGGGCCGGCATCGAGATCCTGTTGGATAAAATTCGCGCCCGTATCCCACAGGCGGTGATTCGTTCGACGTTTATCGTCGGTTTTCCGGGGGAAACGGATTCTCAGTATCAGACGCTGCGGCGTTTCATCGAAAAACAGCGCTTTGAGCGGGTCGGTATCTTCACCTATTCGCGGGAGGAGGGAACCCCTGCCGCCGAGATGGGCGGGCAGCTGTCGGAGGCCGTCATTGAGGAGCGGTATCATGATCTGATGAGCGTCCAAAGCAAAATCTCCGAAGAAATCAATCGGTCGCTGGAAGGCCGGGTGATGGAGGTTTTGGTGGAAGGGCGCGGCGAGGAACGTGAAAATATCGCCTATGGACGTTCGTGGCGAGAAGCGCCGGAAGTCGACGGGCAGATTTACATAGAAGGCGACACGGAAAGCCAGCCGGGCGATATTATCCGGGTGCGGATATTGCAAGGATTTGCCTATGATATTGTGGGCGAACGAGTGTCAGACAGCATGGTGGAAAGCGGGTGACGACGGTGGAGGAAAATACGCCCGCCAATTTGCGGGAGGAGCGGGCAGGCAGGCTTCTCTCGGAGAGAAAGCTTACGATCGCGGCGGCTGAGTCCTGCACCGGAGGGCTGCTGACGAGCCGCTTGACTGACGTGGCAGGAAGCTCCGCCTATGTCAAAGGCTCGGT
>CAJPUA010000021.1 GCA_905373705.1 uncultured Schwartzia sp.
GAGCAGCCCCATAACCATCGGGTTCCCCGCGATGACCGCTTGGCTGGGCGGTATGCACGCCCTCGAACGACGACTTCGGCAAAGAGAGGAATTGTCCGAGCTTCACTTCACGCGATTAGCGGTTTCCTGCCAGGCATTTGATCTGCAAACTTACCGGGGCGTGGGCGACTATGTGGATTCGGTTATTATAAACGCCAAACCATTACGGAAAAAGAAAAACGCCTTTAAACCGGCACCATTCATCGAGGAAGCCCGTGTCCACCTGACCGTATCACTGCTCTTTGCACTTGCGCGTGGCGATAGGAACCTCCAAGAGCCCCTGATCAAAGCCATTGCTGAAGAACTTCCTCGGATGAAATTGGCCAGCGGCGACATTCTCTCCTTTCAGCCGCCGAAGGAAATCCTTTATCAGGACGATGAGGATCAAGCTTCAGATAAGGCTATCCTGCGAAAACTCATGCCCGGCTACGTCGTGATCGAGCGACGCGACCTGCTCAAAGAGCGCATGAAGGCAGGCGAAAACAGCGTTGATGCGCTCCTCCATTTTTTGGAAATTCAGTATCAGGCGGAAAAGAACGAAGACGGAGAAGTGACAGGCTGGAAAGGGAAAAAGGCAGAACCCGGCTGGATCGTTCCCCTCGCCACGGGATTTAAGGGCCTTTCGCCACTAGGGAGAGTGAGGTTCCAGCGCGACGCTGAAACGCCGCACCGCTTCGCAGAAAGCGTCATTACTCTCGGGGAATTTAAGATGGCGCACCATTTCCAACACGTTTCGGAAATCCTTTGGGAATACAAATATCTTGCCGATGAAAATCTATATCTCTGCACAAATCAATAAAAAGGAGAAGATACCCATGGCAAAAAAAGATGGCACCCTCGCGTCCGTATTAGCGTTCGAGAAAAAACTCGTCCCCTCTGACGGAAGGTTCTACGGGACAAACTGGGAAAAGCGCACCGATAAAGCGCAGGAGACACTCCTGCCGCTGGGAGAAAAATCAGTCCGCGGCACGATCTCCAATCGATTGAAAGCTGCGATTCAAAGCGATCCACTGCGATTAAACGCTGAAATTGAAAAAGCGAACCTGCAAACCGTTGACGCCGTCTCGTTAGGTCTCGGGCAAGATACGCTGAAAGTAAAATTTACCCTTAAGATATTATCTGGCGCGGCGTCTCCTTCCGCCTGCAACCTCGAAGGACATCGCCGTACTATCGAGCAAATGGGAAGGGATTACAAAGAGAAATTTGGCTTTGCGGAACTTGCCCGGCGCTACGCGATCAACATCGCCAATGCCCGTTATCTCTGGCGTAACCGGGTAGGGGCCGAGGCGCTGGAAGTCCGGGTCGCAGCCCCGGAAATCGGGAAGACGTGGACATTTAATCCTTATGATTTTGAGTTGAAAAATTTTGATACGGCTACGGAGGACGTTGCGAGCTTAGCGAGCGCCATTGAACAGGCTCTGGGCGGAGAGAATGCTTTCCTGTTGCTGGAAATCGAAGCCTTTGCGCGCATGGGGGAAGGGCAGGAAGTCTATCCCAGCGAAGAGCTTGTTTTGGATAAGGGTAAAGGGCGCAAGAGCAAAGTCCTCTACGAAGTGGATGGTACGGCGGCGCTCCACTCACAAAAAATCGGCAATGCCCTGCGCACGATTGACACTTGGTACCCTACCGATGACGCGTACCCCTACATTGGCCCCATTGCGATTGAGCCTTATGGAGCGGTAACGAATCGGGGCATCGCCTACCGGTCAGGTAAAAATAAGGCGGATTTTTACACGCTGTTTGATCGCTATTCTTTGGGCGAGCCGATGACAGAGCCGGAAACTGCGCACTATGTCATGGCGGTTCTCATCCGCGGCGGCGTCTTCGGCAGTGGGAAGGACTGATGGGCATGAACCACTATCAGGAAATCACCCTGCTACCCGATGCGGAAATTTCCTTGGCGTTCCTTTGGACAAAAGTCTATACCCAGCTTCATTTAGCTTTCGTCGCCCAAAAAGACACGCCGCATGGCGGCGCTTTCGCCGTATCCTTCCCCGAATACACCGAAGGGAAGGGGAAAGGGTTGGGGCATAAGGTGCGCGTTTTTGCTGAAACGGAAGAGGCATTACAAACGCTGAACCTTGACAAAAAACTTGAGCGGTTGTTGGACTATGTCCATTTGACGACAATCCGACCGATCCCCACGCGTCGGCTCAAGGGCTATGCTATCTACCGCCGGCAGCACGCCCCAAAAAGCCAAGCGCAGACCGCAAGACGCTTCGCAAGGCGTCACGACCTTCCGATAGAACAGGCGACGGCGCGCCTCGCTAAGAAACAGCGCCAAAGCGAAAGGGTAATCGCAAAGGAAAGCGAAGACAGCGAAAAGCGAAAAAACTCAATTCAAGATCTGCCGTACATCCAAATGCAGAGCCTGACCAATCACCACAAATACAACCTCTTCATCCACAAACAGCCAACGCCCTCCGTGTCGGTGAGCCCCTTTTCTCTCTACGGACTAAGCCCCGAGGCAGCCGTACCAGAATTTTAACCCAAATTTTCCAAGCAGGAAATCCACCCAATAAAATCAATGGATTGCCGAACAAGGAAAATTTTAGGTAAAAAGCATAGAAATCCCTCCCGTATGTGCAGGACAAGGGGCGTAACCTGTTTTCGTCCTGTTACCCGCCGCATAGGCGGCTTAGAAAGGCGAAGTACCTTGACGAAAAAGCCCCGGATAGTTACCCGCCGCATAGGCGGCTTAGAAATATGGAATAAGGTCTGCGGGATTTTATGTTCCGTTACCCGCCGCATAGGCGGCTTAGAAAATTGCATGGACTTGCCGCTAAGTAAGCAGCGGGTTACCCGCCGCATAGGCGGCTTAGAAAGATCGCAGTTGATCGAATACTGCCGACAAATCGTTACCCGCCGCATAGGCGGCTTAGAAACGAGCGATACGCTAAGTCAATCAGCCCCTTGAAGTTACCCGCCGCATAGGCGGCTTAGAAAAGCGGAAGCATGGGGGGAAGCCATGCGAGAGGGTTACCCGCCGCATAGGCGGCTTAGAAACGGTGTTGTTAAGGGTGTAGCCGGATTTTTAAGTTACCCGCCGCATAGGCGGCTTAGAAATTCTGGTTGGGGCTATATCTTTTGCTGGAATAGTTACCCGCCGCATAGGCGGCTTAGAAATTTCATTCATGATCGAAGAAGATGCTTATGAGGTTACCCGCCGCATAGGCGGCTTAGAAAATAGCCGATACCTTTGTAATCGTTTCATTTCTGTTACCCGCCGCATAGGCGGCTTAGAAAATCGATGTGCTCACTATCGGTATCTATGATCAGTTACCCGCCGCATAGGCGGCTTAGAAAATTAAAGACAACTGCTATATCTTGGATCGTATGTTACCCGCCGCATAGGCGGCTTAGAAATGGATAATTTACGCGGCGATGAGAATGATGAAGTTACCCGCCGCATAGGCGGCTTAGAAAACGAAATATCATGCGCATGTGGAAGCAGCTTCGTTACCCGCCGCATAGGCGGCTTAGAAATTTTTCCAAGAGGCTTTTAGTTTTTGGGGGTGGTTACCCGCCGCATAGGCGGCTTAGAAAAGTTGAAGAAATAAATTTAGAAGGAGCTGCTGGTTACCCGCCGCATAGGCGGCTTAGAAAATCATGTAGTGCTGGCACTGGCAATAATAAGCGTTATCCGCCGCATAGGCGGCTTAGAAAAATCATCGCGATTGACTATTGTCAAGCGCAATGTTATCCGCCGCATAGGCGGCTTAGAAAGGATGAAGGGGGGAAGCATGATCACTGGATCAGCTAAAGCAAAAAATGGCTGAGACCCGATTTGGGGGAATTTGATAGATAAAAAATAAATTCGTTTACATACTACAGGCAGTAAGCTATAACATGAATGAACGGAGGTATAAATTATGAAAAAAACAGCAAAATATCGAAGAAAAGGAAGATGGAGTACGCTTCGGAGGCGCTTCTTAGAAGAAAATCGTCCGAAAGAATTGGAACAAATGGAGAAAGAAGGAACACTCGCAGAATATTTAAGCGACATTGAGATTGAATATAGTGAACGATTTTCCCGTATGGAAGATGACCAATTAAAAAGGACGCAACTTGAAATCCGTTATGGTAAAGGAGAAATTAATTGGCAGACTTATGTAGGAGAGTTTAACCAATTGCGAAACAGTATTTACGAACTCCTGACTGAAGACCTTTGTCAATAGAGAACGTTCGTCTTTTCTTCTATGCAGCTTATCGCAGGCATTAAAAGAGCTCCGGGAATAGAACTCCGGGGCTTTTCTTTAGACTTTTCGATTGTATCGCTCTATAAAAGGAAGGAATGTCGCATAACGGTTTTTGTAATAAACCTTTGTTTGCGTTATACGCGAATTGGATTCCGCTAACATTTGCTTGATATGCGGCAGACTATCCCGCGCCTTATCCTTCTCTACCGGGTCGACCATCGCGTCCAGATTGACGTACTGCCCAATCTCCGCCGCCACGGTTTCCTCCACCGCTTTCATTATACCGTCATTCAGGTAAGTGTCGAAAACTTCTTGGCTGATTACGCTTTCCCTCTGTTCAGAATCCCCTCTTCTTCGAGTTCCTTCCAGAGAAGGTTCAAATCGCACTGGCACATATCGCAGTCGTCCCATCCCGCTCGAATCTGGCTGATTTTCCCCTGATGTTTTAGCGTGAACTGGTCCGTATTTCGTTTGGATAGGAACTCTATCGAGGGCAACGTCGTTGTTCCATGCTGCATAAAAATCCACTCCTTCCTCTGTTTTTATTTTATCATGGTTCTCCTTCGTCTTTAATCTAAAACTTTGCAAGCATACAGGAGAAACTATTGATCTGTCGCCTAAAACGGCTTTTCGCCCGTTTAATGGCTTTTTCTAAGGGTAGGGTGCGGTTTTGCGAATCCAGCGCCACTGGCACAGACGTCGGGTCTTTCGGATATTTCCCGCTCTTTGGCAAAGTAAAGCCCCCAGCCGTGTGCCTGCGAACCTTCGCCAGAGCCAATCGCGCCTAAGTCGAAAGAGTCAAAGACATGCGGCGAACCATGCCACGCCGATTGCTCCAATAGCCCATGAGAAAAAGCACCCTGATTGTCAGAGTGCTTCTTGGCTGTTTCGTTGTACAGTTTTTCAAAGTGTTCCCTTGCTCCGCGCCTTTCGCCGCTTACTTGGGTTGATACCCCGACAACGCTTCGTCGGCCAGTTTCTCCATTTCCTGCCGTGTCGCCTGCGGGAACAGTTGCAGCCCTATCTCGATGAAGGGCTCCCTCTCCTTCGTTTCCGTCCATTGGTCGAACAATTCGAGATTGGATTCTTGCGTCATTATCGAAGCACCTCCTTGCGTACTCAATCTTTACGGCTAAGCGGTTTTTATATGCAGGATTCTTTTGTACCCGCTTGTCATTCCAAACCACTAACATTTCTTTGATATACGGCAAGCTGTCCCGCGCCTTATCCTTCTCTACCGGGTCGGACATCGCGTCCAGATTGACGTATTCTCCAATTTCCGCCGCTACGGTTTCCTCTACCGCTCTCATTATACCATCAGTCAGGTACGTTTGGAAGACCTCTTGACTAATTCGGTTCGCTCGCTCCTCTGCCGTCTCCCTGACTGCCTCCTGATGATAGATGTTCGCGTCCTCCGGGTCGAAATTGCCGTTATTGTCCACGGATTTTATCTGCGTCGGCTCAAAAGGAATATATACCGTATGTTTGGCTTCATAATGCTTTCCACCTTCATCCTGTATCCCGTCGTAGCCTTTGCTCACCAAAAACGCGGTCACCCAGTCCGGAATTGCCGTCCATGCGTGCGTCGTTCCTTTTTCTATATCGCGTTCAACTCGTGCCACGAAGTCCATAGGCTCAATAGCTTTTTTATCCCATAAATCGAAGCTTTGCGGGTTTTCTGCCTTCGGGGCTTTCTTCGCCGCCGCGCGCAAACTCCGAAGAAAACCTTTCGTTACTTGCCCCATCGTATTAAAGGGATTTTTCATCGCCATAAAGACGCTGAACACACCCGCGGCTGTGAAATTAGGATCGGCGTAGAACAGCCCTTCTTCTTCAACGCCCGCCAACTTCAAAACCTCCAAGAAGCGACCCTCTTCTTGGTATAGCGCGCCATCGTTTAGCCATCCTTCTTCCAACGCTCGAATAGCGTTGCCGTGCGCCTCCTTCATCTGATAGGCAAAATTCCCAAGCCCATTTTTCTCGGTTTCGTCATAGATAATATTGCCGTCGTCGTCCTGCGTAATATGCTTTGCCTTTTCCGCGATCTCCTGACGCTTGGCCAAAGGAAGCCGGGGCCAATGCTTATAAAGCGGTATATCTGCCCCTTCTGCTGTTTTTATGCGGAATTGATCTTCGTAGGGAAGGCTTTCCTGCGACGTATCTTCTTTGTCTCGGGAGTAGCCTTCCGCAATTTCAAAGGCGTCCGTAAAGTATGCCATCGGCCCCGACGTAGCACGGTCTTTTCTAAACTCGCTTCCTATCCGGTCTTTTCTTTTCGTCCCGTGGTGGACAACCTTCGGCTCACCGTTCTCATCGACGACCTTGGAAGCAGCGTTGACTTCATCGCTCTTTTGTGCAATAATAAGTTTAGAAGCTTGACGTGCGCCTCCTTTAGTGGAGGTCTTGAACGCACGTTCGAGCTTTTTTTGTACCTCTACCTCATGCAGATAAAAGCCTTGCCGGTTCGGCAATTTCTTCACGACAACTTCACCGACATACTTTTCTCCCCCAAGTTCTATGGGAGCAATAATTACCGCCGTATCGAAGCCGCGCTGTTTCCAGTTTACTTGTCTATCGTAAACGATACCGTGCTGAATAATGTACGGAACTGCGGCATAGGCGGCAGCCTTTTCTTTTCCCATTCCATGGCCAAGAGAATCCTTTACCCCTTCAAGATCCAGTTTCACTGCGCCTAATTCGGGATGGGAGACGCTTCCATTAAAGTTTTCCGCATACCAACGCGGTACCTTATCCGTCAGCTTAACGCCGTCGCTTTGAAACTCCTTGCCGGTAATGCTGGTCACTGGCTCTCCATGCAAAGCAAAATCAAGGGCGTTAGATACTTCCCAATCCCCAAACCATGCCTTAAACGCAGGTGTACGCACAAGGAGCCACTGCTCCTCCGTGAGGTTGGTATCCTTGCCGTTGGGTGCTTTCAGCCACATCGTCGTGCCCTCGTATTGCTTTCGCACGGCGTCTTTTTGCGATTGGACTTCTTCCTGTCTAAGCTGCGCCGCTTCCTTCCCCTGCGATTCCTGCTCCGCGTTCGCCAAAAGCTCCGGCAGGGCGTCCATGGCGGTATAGTCATTATCCCCTGCCTCACGATGGAAGGCGACAAGGCGATCCGTCATTCGTGCCGCTATGAGTGCCGATACCCGGGCGCTCTTTTTTACGTCCTTATTCCCCTTTCCCATTTCCGAAAGGAGCTGATGATATACGCCTCGCGCTTCCGGGGAAAGCGTCGCCGTCGCCAATACGTCGCCGGGGCGGATATCGGAAAGCTTTTCGCCGACTTTGGTCAGCGCAGCCATTTCCGCGTCCAGCGCCGCAAGCTGCTTTCCCGCTTCGTCAAAGTACGCCTGCGCTTCTTCTGTCCCGTCGTTCACTTCATAGTCAGTATAGGGCGTACGTATTGTAATCCTACACAATTTTTACATATATTTTTGGGCGCACTCTTTTTTTGCTGGCATTCCTGTGCTATACTAAAGAATCATTAGCGTTTTCTTTCGATTTGTGCATTTTTTTCTTTACGGACAAACGCCGCTTAGGAGGAACCGTTTTGCTGTATCCGATGAAACTCAAGGCACCGCTGAAGGATTACATCTGGGGCGGGACAAAACTGAAAACGGCGTATAACAAAGAGACCAATCTGCCGTCGGTTGCGGAGAGTTGGGAGCTGTCCTGCCATCCGGCGGGATGCAGCGTCATTACGAACGGTCCGTTCGCCGGGATGGAGCTGGATAAGTACATCGCCATTAAGGGGGAGCGCATCATCGGGGCGCACGCCGCCCGCTATTCGTTTTTCCCGCTCCTTATCAAGCTGATCGATTCGGCGTCGGATCTGTCGCTGCAGGTTCACCCGGATACGGAGTACGCGCTGCGCGTCGAGGGGCAGTATGGGAAAACGGAGTTTTGGTACATCGTGGAGTGTGAGCCGGAGGCGAGCCTCGTTTGCGGCTTTACGCGGCCGGTGACGAAGGAGGAGGTGCGCGCGCGCATTGCGGATCAGACGCTCCTCGAGGTTTGCCGCCGGGTGCCGGTACATCCCGGCGATGTGTTTTATATCCCGGCGGGCATCATTCATTCCATTGGCGGCGGCATAACCTTGGTAGAGGTGCAGCAGACGTCTGACGTGACGTACCGCGTCTATGATTACGGCCGGCTGGGACGTGACGGCAAGCCGCGCCCGCTTCATATCGAGAAAGCGCTTGACGTTTTGACGCTTACGCCGCAGCCGCAGCCGCAGCTGTTTCCGGCAATGACCTTCTTTGCGGAATACGAGGCTCGGATGCTGGTAGCGTCCGAATATTTTACGGTTTATCATTTTTGCCTTCACGGGCGGTGCGCGATGAAAACGGATCGGCAGAGCTTTCATTCCCTCGTGGTGTTGGATGGCCTGCTTGAGGTTGAGTACCGCAGCGGCGTCGATCATTTGGAGAAAGGCGATTCGCTGTTTGTCCCGGCGGATTACGGCCCCTACTGGCTGCGCGGAACGGGCAGCTTTGTTTTGAGTATGGTGCCGTAGGAGGCGCAGTATATGAGGCGATCGGCGTGGCGAGGGGCGCTGTATCTCTCGCTGGCGGCCAGTATCTGGGGCGGCATGTTTGTCGTGGTGCGCGTGGCGGTGGAGGTCATTCCCCCCGTTCCTTTGGTGTGGCTGCGGTACCTGACGGCGATTTTCGCGATTTTCGCCTTCGGCGTGTGGCGGCGTGTGTCGTGGCGGATTCGTACACGGGACTGGCGGACGCTTTTCCTCATCGGGCTGACGGGGCAGACGCTTTCCATCGTCACGCAGGAAACGGGGACGATGCTGACCTCGGCGCAGATGGGCTCTATCATTACGGCGGCAACGCCCGCCTTCATGGTGATCTTCGCTCGTTTGCTCCTGCGCGAGGCACTGACGCCAGGACGGATCCTCTCCGTGGCGTTGGCGACGGCAGGCGTTTTGTGTATCGTGGCGGGACCGGGAAATGTGGAGCTGGGGAGCTTCGTCGGCGCTCTGTCGTTGGTCGTCGCGGCGTTGACCTGGGCGCTGATGTCGGTGCTGCTGAAAAAGATCCCGCGCTATTCGCCGGTAACGGTGACGTTTTACGGCGTTTTAACGGCGCTGATTCTCCTCGCGCCGCCGTCCCTCTGGTGGCTGAAAGGGGCGGACTCGGAGGCGCTCACCGCGCCGCCGATCGCCTCATATACTGCGCCTCCTACGGCACCATACTCAAAACAAAGC
>CAJPUA010000022.1 GCA_905373705.1 uncultured Schwartzia sp.
CAAGAGGTCGTTCAGACTGTCCGGGAACGCCTTCAAAATGCGGCCGACGATATGCGTCCTGAATTTTTATCCAATTCTGATTATCGAGAGAAGATTGATCTGGCGGTACTTCGAATCGGTGATACCGTTTATGTTCCGTCACTCGATCAAAAAGGGACAGTGACAGAAATTCGCGGGAAGGAATTAGAGCTTCAGCTGGGCAGCCTGAAAACGAGCTTAAAAAGTGCGGATTGCCGCTTTGTGAGCCACGCTCAAAGAGAAAATGAGATGCCCGCGCCAAAGCAGAATACGGCGAAGGTGTTTCTGCAAAAGACAGCGTCCGTCACTCGCGAAATTGATATTCGAGGGCTGATGGTCGATGAAGGAGAGCAGATTGTGGGAAAATTTCTCGACGATGCGGCACTGGCCGGACTGAAACAGGTTTTGATTATTCACGGAAAGGGAACCGGCGCCTTGCGAAAAGGCATTCACGCCTATCTGCAGCGGCATAAAAGCGTTCAGGGGTTTAACTTCGCCGATATTACGAGTGGCGGAACCGGGGCGACGCTGGTAGATTTGCGATAAATTTTATCGCTAAGTCGGCAGATGAGAAAAATCATCGGCACAAATCGGTAAGATGTGATAGAATGATGGCAGGCTCATTATAAGGGGGATTTCCATGGATAAGCGTGCTAGCGCGGCTAGGCGGACAACAACGGCTCGTCCGACGAAAAAGTCACGAAAAAAAACAAGCGGTGGCGGGCGGATCGTTTTGGGATTTATTATCGTCGTAGTCGTTATGCTGACGGGAATCGGCTGTGGCTTTTTGACCGCCAGCATGAATACGAAGCCGAATCTGGTTGACGATCTTCAGCCTGCGTCATCGTCACAGATATACGATGTTAATGGCAATGAGATCGCGAATATTCATGCGACAGAAAACCGGGTGCCTGTTAAACTGGCTCAAGTGCCGAAAGATTTGCAAAACGCGTTTATCGCTGTTGAAGACGCGCGCTTTTACGAACATTCCGGCATTGATCCACGCGGGATCCTGCGCGCGCTGTGGGCGAACATTTCCGGCGGCGGCGTGGCGGAAGGCGGCTCGACAATCACCCAGCAATTGGCGCGGAACGCTTACCTTACGCAGGATCGGACGCTGCGCCGTAAAGTGCAGGAGATGTTTCTGGCGCTGCAGCTGGAACGAGAATACACGAAGCAGGAGATTTTGGAATTTTATCTAAATCAGATTTATTTTGGGCAGGGTGCTTACGGTGTACAGGCAGCTGCTAAGACTTATTTCGGCAAGGATGTCAGCGATCTGGATCTGAACGAATGCGCCATGTTGGCGGGAATTCCTCAAAGTCCAAACTATTATTCACCGTTTAATAATCTAGCGGCAGCGCAGGCTCGTAAAGCAATCGTTCTGGATCAGATGAGTAAATATCATTATATTGACAACGCGACGGCTCGGAAACTAAAAAAGGCTGATCTTAAGCTAATAAAGCCAGTCAAACCTAACGGAATAAACGGCGCTTCCTATTTTATTGATTATGTTACGCAGACGCTCATTGATCGTTACGGCGCGGACGCGGTTTATAAAGAAGGGCTGAAGATTTATACGACGATCGATATGGAAATGCAACGCGCCGCGGAAAACGCTATGCTTGATTTGCCGCTCTACGAAGAAACGGCAAACGGCATTGAGCAGCCGCAGGGCGCGCTGGTGGCGATCGATCCACATACAGGACAGATCAAGGCAATGGTCGGCGGACGAGGCACGGATCAGTTCAATCGGGCGACGATGGCGGAACGTCAGCCGGGTTCCGCGTTTAAACCGTTTGTTTTTATCGCCGCGCTGGAAAATAAATTTTCTCCATCGACCGTCATTGAGGACAGCCCGATTAAGATCGGGGACTGGGAGCCGGAAAATTATAATCGAAATTATAATGGTAAGGTAACGTTGCGCACCGTCGCCGAATTTTCGCTGAATGTACCGACCGTTAAAATCGCCCAGAAGCTCGGTATAGATAAGCCGATCTATTACGCGCAGGAAATGGGCATTTCAACCTTCGTCCTGGACGGACCGCAAAATGACCGCAATCTGGCGACGGCTTTGGGCGGCTTAACAAAAGGCGTAACACCGCTGGAACTGACGAGCGCCTATGGGACGTTTGCCAATGGAGGCGTTCATGTGGAACCGATCGCTATCCTGAAGGTATTAGATCGAAACGGCAAAGTTTTGGAACAAGCAAAGCCGAAAGAGCGGCAAGTCGTCAGTGAGACAAGCGCCGCCGAGTTGACGGATATGCTGCAGGGCGTCGTTAACCGAGGGACAGGTACGGGAGCGAACATCGGGCGTCCTGCCGCGGGCAAGACGGGAACGACCAGCGATTATCTTGACGCTTGGTTCGTCGGCTACACACCGGATCTCGTGGCTGGAGTATGGGTAGGCTGCGACGACAATACAGATCTTGGCGGCATGACGGGGGGAAATCTTCCCGCTACGATTTGGCATGATTTCATGATCGCCGCCGTCGCAGAAATGCCGGTTCATTCTTTTGAGGGTGCGAGCGGGAGCCGACACGATGCGATGCCGGAACTGCGCGAGGAAAATAAAACCCGGACACCGGCAACGAATCGAAACGATAAGGAGAACAATCCGTCGGCTAAGCCGAGCAAGAATGAAGGCAAGACCGGCAACGCCGGCAAGACGGATAAAACAGACAATAGTATTTCGTCGCCTGATTCAGCGCCCAATACAGACAGCGCCAACGAAGGGCGGTCGACACCAGCGGCGACTCCCGCGCCGGCACCGAGCATGAACGACAATAGGGGTAAAGGCAGAAATTAAGCGATTCTATAATAAGGGAGCACGGATGGATGGCAGAAAATGTCTATGATACATTAAGTGAGCGCGGATTCATCGCGCAATGCACAAACGAAGAAGAATTACGCCGCCTTTTGGCGGAGGAAACGGTGACCTTTTATATTGGCTTCGACCCCACGGCGGACAGCCTGCACGCCGGTCATTTTATCGCCTTGATGGGGATGGCGCACATGCAGCGTGCCGGTCACCGGCCGATTTGTCTTGTCGGCGGGGGAACGGGGACGGTAGGCGATCCGTCAGGGCGTACCGATATGCGTCAGATGATGACAGATGAAAGGATTGCCCATAATTGCGAGTGCTTTAAAAAGCAGATGGCGCGCTTTATTGACTTTTCTGAGGGAAGAGCCTTGCTCGTCAATAACGGCGACTGGCTGCGGCAGTTGAACTATATTGATCTTCTGCGCGAAGTGGGCGCGCATTTTTCCGTAAACCGTATGCTGGCGGCGGAGTGCTACAAGCAGCGCTGGGAGCAAGGTTTGACATTTTTGGAATTTAATTACATGGTCATGCAGGCGTATGATTTTCTTGAACTGCGCCGCCGTTACGAGTGCCGTCTGCAAATGGGCGGTGACGACCAGTGGTCGAATATCATTGCCGGGGTAGAGTTGAACCGCAGGATTGAGAGCCAACCGGTCTACGGCCTGACGTTCCGACTGCTGACGAAAAGCGATGGGAAGAAGATGGGAAAAACGGCGAGCGGAGCGCTTTGGCTCGATCCGGAAAAAACGCCGCCGTATGATTTTTATCAGTATTGGCGGAACGTGGACGATAGCGACGTTGAAAAGTGCTTAGCACTCCTCACGTTCTTGCCGTTGGATGAGGTGCGGCGTCTGGGCGCCTTAAAAGACGCGCAGATAAACGAGGCAAAAGAAATCCTGGCGTATGAAGTGACGAAGCTGGTACACGGAGAAGATGAAGCAGAGCGCGCGCAGGCGGCGGCAAAAGCACTGTTTGCCGGGAAGGGACAAGCGGATGAAATGCCGTCGGCGGCAATCGATCTGCCGGATATGGGACGAAAACTGCTGGACATTCTGGCTGAGACCGGCGTAATCGCCTCCAAAAGCGAAGGACGTCGTCTTATCCAGCAAAACGGCTTGTCGCTAAATAACGATAAGATAACCGATGTCGATTACGTCTTACTACCGGAAGCTTTTTCTGACGGTGCAGTGCTGGTAAAAAAAGGAAAGAAAAAATACTATCGTTTGCTTTTAAAATAAAAAGCAGCTTATTGTATATAAATATGCAATGGCGGCGATGGTGCACGGAGAACCTGAAAAAGATAATATGATGGGAGAGATGAATGATATCCTGATGTATGAAAAGCATAAATGAGCGACGATAGGATGGAGCGTATATGAAGGCGGAGCTAAAAGAAAAAGTGGATAAGGACATTGCCGGGTGGGCGTATATGAAAGCGCTTCCGGAAGAATGGCACGGATTTAAACTGACGACAGAGCGCTCCATCGAAGATGATGTTTATAATCTCTATCGCTATGTTAACGAATCGATCCATCGAAGCGTCATCGCTTATTACCATGCGGAAACGAATGAGTATAAACTGCGGGAGCGTGTGGGGCTTTTGGAGTTTTGTTTGATCGAATGTATTGCGGAGAATTTGACGGATTTTGAAGTGCTGCTCAAAGAAAAATTCGAAAAAATTCTGCTGCGGCTGCTTCGCTTCGACCCGCAGACGATTAGTTCTCTTGTAAAAAACACCAATATTACGGATTGGGATTATGCCGCGTTACTGCCGCCTGAACTGGAAGGTTTTTCCTTATTTATCGAACCTTCCCAGCCGCTTCGCATTACAAATGGTTCGTATATTATTTTAGATTATGAGGCTTTTTCCGCTAATAGCAGTTTTGTCATATATTACAACGTATTCCGTGATGATTTTTTCGGAGAAGCGCGCGTCGACGGTATTCCGGAAATTTGTTATGAATTTGATTCTGCAAATTTAACGGAGTTGGAAAAGTGTCTGACAGAACATCTGACAGACCGGTTGCGCAAGATTTGGAAAGGAGTATCGAAAGAAGATAATGATCGTCATTGAAAGAGCCATACTGCATCTGCTGGATACAGAGCATCAGCAAAAGATTCTTTCCTCCGTTGAGTTACCATTAGATTCCTTCGCGACTACTTTTTTATTGCCGCATATTGAAAAATGTTTGCGAAAACCATCTGCCAAACGAGGACATTTCTATCAAAACAGCGGTTTTCAATCGCTTCTCCAAGAATATCTGAAAGGCAAGATGGATTTTATCGCGTTTTCTGGGAAAATTGCTTCTGACTGGTATGATATATTGGTACAGGTTCAGGATATGCCGGCTTCGGATCTCTTTATCTGCGATTTGACTGTGGATGGCGACCGGCAAGTCGCGCTTCTTCGCAGCGCGAATCACACCGGTGTCGTTCATCAGGTTATATCGACGCCTGAAGGTGGAATATGTACGACAATTCAAAACGCAATGGCTCTTTTACCTTCACCGGCGCAGAGCTTTGATGAATTCTCTTTCATCGACACATCATCCTTTGACGTTTTGCTGTCGGCGAAGCGCTGTACTATTGACGGTAATTCTCTACTTGCGCTAGCAGAGGTTTTACTGGAATGTGATCCTTCACCGTCGCCGCGGGAAGCGATTCAAACGATTCAGAAAACAGCCGGGAAAGTGGCCGAGGAGTTTGGAACGGATCCCATTCGAACGGCAGCATTAGTAAAGACGGCCATTGCGGAGGAAATGGAGCAAAATGGCGCTTTAGATCCGATCGCGGTGGGGCAGGCCGTTTTTTCCCAGAATCCATCAATGCAGGTCAGCATGGAAAAAGAGTTGCAGTCGGCGGGGTTCGATAAAATGCAGCCGATTGTCGTCGACAAAAACGCGGCGTTAAAAAAGCTGCTTCATCATAGACTAAAAACGGATACGGGGATAGAATTAACCGTCCCTGTCGAATATTTTGACAATACCGAGTATATGGAGTTCAATAAGGCGGCCGACGGCTCTTTATCCATTACTTTGAAGCATATCACTAACCTTATAAATCGCACTTCATGAAGTGAAAAGGGGATATATCTTGGCATATTCACAAACGCTTGCGGAAATAAAACAGGCGGTGCTGAAAGAGGCGCAGCCTCTTTTTTATGAAATAGAGGAAACGGCGGAAACAAATACGTTAAAGGTTTTAACCGCTATGCGGGAAGCGCGTGTTTCGGAGGCTCATTTTACCACAACTTCCGGTTATGCGTATGACGATATCGGCCGACAAAAACTGGAAGAGCTGTACGCCGCCGTGTTTGGGGCGGAAAAGGCGCTCGTTCGGACGCAGTTTGTTTCAGGAACGCATGCTTTAGCTACGGTCTTGTTTGGCATTTTAAGGCCTGGCGATGAATTGTTGTCGGTTACCGGCACCCCTTATGATACGATGCAGACTGTGATCGGCTATGCTCATCCTTGTTCGGGTTCGCTGAAAGAGTTTGGCGTCCGTTATAATGAAGTAGCACTATGCGCGGGGAAAATTGATTTTTCTACTCTGAGAAAGGCTGTCACCCGCCAAACAAAAGTGGCATTACTGCAACGCTCTCGTGGGTATAGCTTGCGTCCTCCGCTCACATTAGACGATATTTCGCAAGCCTGTCAAATTATAAAAGCGACCAATCCAAATTGCATCTGCTTTGTCGATAATTGCTACGGTGAATTTGTCGACACGCGAGAACCAACCGAAGTAGGCGCGGATGTTATCGCCGGCTCCCTGATCAAGAACCCCGGCGGACGCATTATTCCGACAGGCGGTTATATTGCAGGGAAAGCGTCGCTGGTTGAGTCGGCTTCCCATCGTTTGACTGCGCCGGGGATAGGGGCTGAGCTGGGAGCTTCTCTGGAAAATAACCGCCTTTTGTTTGAAGGGGTGTTTTTAGCACCGCACGTCGTATCACAGGCGCTTAAGGGAGCGATTTTTGCTGCGGGCGTTTTTTACAAGCTGGGATATACGGTTTCGCCGGGAGCTTTGGAACGCCGCGGCGATATTATTCAAGCGATTAAGCTGGGAACGCCGGAAAAATTGAAAGCGTTCTGCGGGGGACTCCAGAAATATTCTCCGGTCGATTCTTTTGCCGCGCCGGAACCGTGGGATATGCCGGGCTATGCGGATCAGATCATTATGGCGGCGGGAACCTTTGTTCAAGGCGCTTCCATCGAGCTGAGCGCTGATGGACCAATGCGTCCGCCGTATAACGTTTACTTACAGGGCGGGTTAACCTTTGAACATGCGGTTCTTGGCATACTTGGCGCGGCGCAGGAAATTCAAAAAATAGAAAAATAATTTTCTCCATAAAAACAGCGGCTTAGGAGGTTAATATCCCCTAAGCCGCTGTTTTTATGGGTTTTTAGGTTGCTTGTTACATCTGTCGGTAGACACCGATTACTTTGCCTAAAATCTGGACATCCCGTTCATAAAACGGTTCCATGGAGTCGTTCTCCGGCTGCAGGCGTACGCAATCTTTTTCTGGGAAAAAGCGTTTGACGGTAGCGGTGTCACCGTTGACCAAAGCGACGACAACTTCACCGGGATTCGCTGTATTTTGCTGCTGCACCATAATATAATCGCCGTCAAAAATACCGATATTGATCATGCTGTCGCCCTGAACCTTCAGCATAAAGGTTTCCTCCCGCGTTCCCAGGAGATTGGCGGGAAAAGAGAAAACCTCTTCTATATTTTCTTCGGCAAAGATAGGAACGCCGGCGGCGACCGTCCCCACTAAAGGGACAGACAGAGTACGGCTCCATGGTTTTTCCTCCAGCAGATCGATCGCTCTCGGTTTTGTGGGATCACGGCGGATAAGGCCGCGTTCTTCCATCTGATCAAGGTAAGTATGTACGGTCGAGCTTGACTTCAGACCTACGGCTTGCCCAATTTCCCGTACGGAAGGCGGATAGCCACGATCCAGTAAAAATTCTTTAATGAACTTATAGATACTCATTCGACGTTCTTCGGCAGATTGGTTATGGCGACGTTTTTGCAGCATATTTAACACCTCGGCAATAAAAGCAGATGAACTTGAACTTATTTGGAAACATTATATCACATATATGTTCGGTTTACCAATAAATATTTGCCGTGTCATTTGTGCAAATGTGTAGGTTTGTTACACAATATGACAAATATAAGAGGTAGAATGGAAAAATATGTTGTAAACAGGCTTTGTCGATTGCGTTGACGGTTCAAGCCGTGTATAATGAGGATGTCGCAAAAGCGACGCTCTTTTTATGCGGAGTTGGAGGATAAGACGTTGGCATTTATCGAAATAGAAAACGTACGCCACGTATATCACACGGGGCAAAAAGACGAGAACGAAAAGGCGGCGCTTTTTCATCTGAACCTTTCTATTACCGCGGGGGAATTTGTGGCGGTGCTGGGGACAAACGGTTCCGGAAAGTCGACGCTGGCGAAGCATTTGAACGCTATTTTAACGCCGGATGAAGGGGTGTGCCGTATTGACGGCATGGATACTAAAGAAACGGATCATCTTTGGGATATTCGTCAGCAAGTAAGCATGGTATTCCAGAATCCGGATAATCAGATCATCGCCGCAGTGGTAGAGGAGGATGTGGCTTTCGGGCCGGAAAATTTAGGCGTTCCTGCGGCTGAAATACGTTTCCGGGTGGAAGAAGCCTTAGCGGCGGTCGGCATGACTGAGTTTCGGAATTTTGCTCCGCATCTTTTGTCCGGTGGGCAGAAACAACGTGTGGCGATTGCCGGCGCGCTGGCGATGCGAACGCGCTGCCTGGTGCTTGATGAGCCGACGGCGATGCTTGATCCGGCGGGGCGCAAAGAGGTTCTGGCTACGGTAATGGATCTGCATCGACGCTCAGGGCTAACGATCGTTTACATTACGCATTTTATGGAAGAAGCGGCGGCGGCTGACCGTATATTGGTAATGGAAAAAGGAGAGCTGGTTGAAGACGGACCGCCACGAGATATTTTTCGACAAGTAGAACGCATGAAACAGCGTGGGTTAGATGTGCCGCTGGCAGCGGAGATCGCGTGGCGGCTGCGTCGCCAAGGTATTTGTCTACCCGAAGACATTATAACGGATGAGGAACTGGTGGCGGCGTTATGTCAATAGAAGTAAACCAAGTAACGTACACCTATATGCCCGGAACTGCATTTGAAAGAACGGCGCTTTCTAAGATTACGTTGACGATTGAGGAAGGCGTACTGACAGCGATCGCGGGGCATACCGGTTCGGGGAAATCGACCTTGGTGCAGCATTTGAATGGGATTCTTCGCCCCACGCAGGGAAGTGTGCTGGTCGATGGACAGGATTTATCTGCCAAAGACAAAACATCTGTAACGGCGCGCCGTCGCGTAGGTATGGTTTTTCAGTATCCAGAACATCAGCTCTTTGAAGAAACTGTGGAAGAAGATATCGCGTTTGGTCCAAAGAATCTAGGTCTTTCATCGGAAGAAATCGCCCGACGGGTACGGCGGGCGATGGAGCTGGTACGTTTAGATTACGATACTT